>CAZZWT010000283.1:0-4239 GCA_964657775.1 uncultured Candidatus Methylacidiphilales bacterium
AATGCCGCTTCGCGGCAGGGCAGTCAAACCGCAGGTTCGAATCTGAAAAGCTTTGTCGCTTCGCGACGAGTCCGCCAGGGCGGACGGGGAGAGATTCGAACTCTCGGTGGGTTTAACCCCACAGCCGCTTTCCAGGCGACCGCACTAAACCACTATGCGACCCGTCCCTTGACTGCTCACCACCATTGGCAAGGGACAGGTACAGTAGTGCAAGCGTGGCTCGCGGCAAAGCAGGATTTTCGTGGCGCGCGTATTCTTATCGGCTAAAGTTGTGAGATGAGTCCGCTCCAAGAGGAAATCCTGGCCCTGAAGAAGAAGAAGAATGCCGTCATCCTGGCGCATAATTACCAAGTGAAGGAGATCCAGGAAGTGGCCGATTATGTGGGCGATTCCCTCGGGCTTTCCTACCAGGCGCAGGCGTCGCAGGCGGATATTATTCTCTTTTGCGGCGTCCATTTCATGGCCGAGACGGCGAAGATCGTGAACCCGGGCAAGAAGGTGCTATTGCCGGATATGGACGCGGGTTGCTCGCTGGCGGAATCGTGCGACGCGGGCGAATTGGCGGCTTACAAGGCGGCGCACCCCGGCATTTATGTCGTGGCTTATATTAACTGCACGGCGGAGGTAAAGGCGTTGAGCGATGTGATTTGTACCTCCGGCAACGCGCAGAAGATGGTGCAGCACGTGCCCGCCGATCGCGAAATTCTTTTCGTGCCGGACCAAAATTTGGGCGAGTGGGTAATGGAGAAAACGGGGCGCAAGATGCGGCTGTGGCAGGGCAACTGTTACCTGCATGTCGAGTTCACGCACCAGAGTATCTCGAAGATCCGCGGGGAATATCCCGACGCGCCGCTGGTCGCCCACCCCGAGTGCACCCGCGCGGTGCGGATGCTGGCGGATGAGGTTTGTTCGACCGAGAAGATGGTGAGCTATTGCCGTGATAATCCGTCGAAGGCGTTCATCATCGCCACGGAATCCGGCATGCTGCACCGCCTGCGGCGCGAGATGCCGGATAAGATTTTCATCCCCGGACCGACCGAGAAGTGCGCCTGCGCGGACTGCCGCTACATGAAGATGAACACGCTGGAGAAAGTCCACGAAGCCCTACGCGACGAGACGCCGGAATTGGTAATGGACACGGAACTGCGCGAGAAGGCACTGGTGCCGCTGCAGCGGATGTTGGATTGGAGTAGGAATTAATTCGGTCAGCCCGAAACACCGGTTGATCTCTCGGCTAAGACGCGGGGGGCTTTTGCAGAATTCTTGCGTTATCCAAAATTGCTAATCCTCCGGTTCGTGCCGATGAGTGTGGCCTTTGGTAATCCGTTGGCGTTTGAATTTGCCGCGGCTGCGGTCGCGCTTCACGGCGATGATAAGGATGACGACCGCCGGGACGACGGCGAAGACCAGAAGGATGAGGAGGCCCGCCAGTTCGGATTCCATCGCGGGACTACCGTACTACTTGCGGCAGCGGACCCAAAGCATTTTTAGAACAACGCGGAGCATGGGGCTTTTTCAGGCGTGGGTGGCGACTTCGGGGATGGGCTCGAAATCGACGAACTCGGTGCCGTTTCCCAACGGGGCGAGCTTGAGCTGGCGTTCCTCGAGTGCGAAACGGTGGTCGCGGTAGAGCGTGATCGAGACGTCGCGGTTGACGCGGATGCAGTGCTTGATCGCCTCGGCCTCCTTCTCGCAGTAAAGCAGCGTCTTCCACGAGTGAATGTGCTTCGGTTTGTGGAAATCGCTGTTGGCGATGAAGGGCAGCTTCTTGAGGCCGATCGGGTTGAAGATATCGTCGCGGTTGGCCACTTCCCAGGCGTCGATCAGCGGCGCGTATTCGTCCACGTGGTTCCACAAATAGAGCGTGTCCTTGCCCCACGCGCTGGCGGTCTCATGCGGGTGCGAGGCGATGGCCAGCGCGCCCTGCGCGTGGATTTCGGCGATGAGTTGCTTAAGATCGAGCGAGGGATCGATCGGCCGCTTCAGGTCAATGCCGAGCAGGTGCGTGGAGGTCTTCGCGGTGTAGCCGTCCTTGTTGAACTCGACGCCGGTCATCAGCATCAGGTCATACTTGGCCCACGCGCGCTTTTTCTCGCGCTCGATTTCCTCGAAGTAGGCCTCCGTCTCGCCGGGCGGAATGACGAGGCCGGTCAGATTCACCAGCTTGCCGAGCAGGCGCTTGGGGTCGCACAAGTGGTCGGTGATGCAGAGCGCATCGAACCCGCGCTGGCCGTAGAAATCGACCAGTTCGGCCACGGTCAGCTTGCCGTCGGACCAGGTGGTGTGGGTGTGGAGATCGCAAAGGAGCAGCTTCTTCGGCAGATGGCGCAGCTTTACCGAGCGCGCGATTTTCGCGTCCGCGCCGGGTGCGGGCAGGGCGCGCAAGGGGGGGACGGGCTCGGCGGTTGTGGCGGCCTGCTCGAGGATGAAGCGGGCCAGGTTGAGCGCGCTGTCGGGCTTGCCCAGCGGCTCGAGGTTCTTGCGCCAAAGAGAAAGCAGCCGGCCCTCATCGCGGAAGGCGCGCTCGAGCCAGTCAACCACTTCCTTCGGCTTCTCCGCCAGCACACCCGCGTTGGCCTCGCGCAATAGCGCGTAATTGCCCTCCTCCGGCCCGGAGCCGACCTTATTGACGATGAGCGGACAGCGCGCCGCGATCGCCTCCTGCACGATGCCCGCCTCGGCCTTGCTGATGACGAGGTGGTGCGCGCGCAACAGCGCCGGGATGCGCCGCGTGTGGCCGATGACCTCCATGCGGTCCGGCGCGCTAAGAGCCTTCGCGCGCGCCATCTCGTCGAGATCGGTCTCGCGGCCCACGCACACGGTCAGGTCCCACTCGGAATGCTCGAGGATGCGGTCGATCAGTTTCGGCGCTTTTTTGCGCGCGCTGTTGATCATGTACAAAATGCGCGGGCGGGCCGTGGCCGGAAGTCCCTTCAATTCGGGCAGCGCGATTTCTTTATCACCTTTGCCCTTGATCCAGAATTGCACCGGAAAGCCGAAGACCTCGATTTTCCGCTCCGGCACGCCGGCGGCCACGAGGGAGCGCGCCGCCGCGTCATTGGCCACGGCATAGAAATCGCACGCCGCACGCGGCCATGGGGAATCGGCCACCACAGTTTCGGTGAGGAGCGAGATGACGGTGAAATCGCGCGTCCGCCCATCGCGATAAATTTCATCAATGAGAAAGCTGTAAATTGGGCAAGTCGAAATCACGACGTCGGGCTCGATAGTGCGCAGGGCGTCGCGCAGCGTGGTGCGCAGCCGCGTGAGCCCATCGATCTGGCCCTCGACAAATTGCGACGTGCCGAGCAGCTGGTAAAACCCGTGCCAGAATCGGGGTGCGCGATTGACCGCGGCCTGAAACGTGTGGCGCAAGAGATCGTGAAAGCGGCCGTAGCAGGAATCGAGCAGGTCGAGCACTTCGACGCTGGCCTGCCCAGGCGCGAGATGCTCAATGGCGTCGCGAACGTTCCACGCAGCGACATCTTCCCCTTCGCCGAAACCGGCCGTGAGGATGAGAATTTTCTTCAAAATCCAAGGCGGTTTTATTCACCGCTACCCTTGTGAATAACTTGGGAATAACTCCCAGACAAGCCTAGAAATGTTACGGTTGCGCGTCGACGCGAGCTTTCGTAACATGTTGTTAGCAACAAGGGTCTAGAAACATTCTTACAAAAAATGTGAAATTAAGCGAGATTGTGAATAACTGGGGGTTGAGAATACATGCTTACTTGCGCTTTTCGATCCAACCCCTTTCGCGCACATTTTGCAATAACTCCGGGTCATCAACGGAACAGGCGGGTAGCCATAAACCAAGCCGGTCGCGTTTCCAATAGTTGTGATCGGGGTCGTTGAGCGGTGCGAAATGGTAGGTGTAAAGCACGGCGCGGATGAAGCGCGGCGCACGATCGGGAAACGGGTTGCCGGCGAAAAGGCCGAGCATGGCGGGGTCGTTGTGCAGGAGTTTCCAGACGAGGTTGCGCGTCCACGGGTAGTCATCGGGCGAGGCCATGGCGGCAAACCAGAGTTGCCAATCGAGGTGCGGCTGGTAGGGCGCGATGAAGGGCGCGCACCGCTTCGGGTCCCACGGCGAGCCGACGTAGGGATACTCTTTCCAATCGGTCGCGGATTCGGGATCGGCGCTGGCGGTGCCCTCGAAGATGATGACGGGCCGCTCCTTGCCGACGGAGCCGAACGCGCCGTAGCTGTTGACGAGATGAAGCGGATAGTAGGAGGTGT
>CAZZWT010000284.1:0-4234 GCA_964657775.1 uncultured Candidatus Methylacidiphilales bacterium
CTTCAAACTCGGTCACAAAGATCGCCTCGGGACTTTTCTCCGTTGCATTGGTCTTGGTGGCCGCCACGTCCGCTCAAGCGCAGATTCTCCTGCAGGTCAGCATTTCAGGCAGTATTGTCACCATTAGCTCGACGGGGGCATTGCCCTCCGCAACCGCGAAGGCCACCTTTCCCTTAACAAAATATTGACGTCCAGAAGTCTCAAGATGTCCGGCTACTGGATTGGGCTCTGGTCATCCGTGCTGCAATTCGCTCCTGCAGCAACGGAAGCTTTTCCGTCGCGGGGCCGTAATGGGTTTCGCTGAAGGCGCGCTCGTCCATTTGATTTCCCGGCTCCAGATTCACGAGAATGGAGTAGGCTGGCGAGTGGGCGAAGAGCCGATCGGCCGGAAGCACCGTGCCCGAGGTGCCAATGACCACGACGGTGTCCTCCGCGCGCAGGCTGGCGACGATCGCGTGTAGGTCGCGGTAGCGCGGTGCTTGCTCACCGAAGAAAACCACGCCCGGTTTGACACCGCTCGCGCTGCCGCAGACCGGGCAGCCCTTGCGGTCATAGCGCTTATTTTCGATGTCCCACGAATGCCCGCAGTCCACACACCGGAGCACCCGGATGTCGCCGTGCAGATGCACGATGTCGGTGGCACCGGCCCGCTCCAGCAGGTGGTCGATATTTTGCGTGAGGAGATGGGTGCGATTGGGCCACGTATTTTGCCAGACGGCGATCAGACGATGGGCGCCGTTCGGCTCGGCCGTGCAGCACGCTTCGCGCCGGGCATCATAGAAATTGTGGACCGCCTCGAAGTTGTTCTCCCAGGTGTCGATGTGGCAGACCTTCTCGATCGGCACGCCTTCCCACAGGCCGCTGGGCCCGCGAAAGGTGGGCAGTCCGCTTTCCGCCGAGAGTCCGGCGCCGGAGAAGACGATGAGTTGCGGGGGGCGAAACATGAAGAAAGGTTAGCTTGGTTGTGGAGACTTGGCAGTCTCATTTCATTGCGGCGAGGCCGCAGCCCGGGTAAAATGAGAAGCGTGCCCGCCAAGACGAATCCCCAAGTCGATTCCTACTTTCGCTCGGCCAGGCGTTGGAAAGAGGAACTGGAACAACTGCGCGCCATCCTTCTCGACTCGCCGCTGGTGGAGGAACTGAAATGGGGGAAGCCATGCTATACGTTTGAGAAAAACAACGTGGCGATTCTCTATGCGCTGAAGGAATCGTGCGCGGTGGGGTTTTTGAAGGGCGCGCTGCTGCAGGATGCGAAGAAGGTGCTCGTCTCGCCGGGAGAAAACTCGCAGGCCAATCGCTGGATCAAGTTCACCGAGGGCCGGGAAATCGCGCGGATGAAGCCGGTGCTGAAAGCCTATGTTAGAGAAGCCATTGCTGCGGAGAAGGCCGGACTAAAGATCGATTTCAAAGAGAAGAAGGAACTCGCGTTCCCCGAGGAATTGAAAAGCAAGCTGGACGAAAGCCCGGCGTTAAAAAAAGCCTTCGCGGCGCTGACGCCCGGGCGGCAACGAGGTTACAAGCTTTATTTCTCCGGGGCGAAGCAATCGGCCACACGAGCGGCGCGTGTCGAGAAGTGCGTGCCGCAGATTCTCCGAGGCAAGGGCCTGCACGATTGAGGGCGGACCAGTTGACAGCTCGGCGGAAGTGTCCTAATCGCAGCCATCCCCGACCATCGCCGGCGGCCTCAGCAGCAGCCTCGAGGGCGCTGCCTTATTTACTGAAAACTCTTCCAGACCGGGAAGCCCTTGGAGAATTTCGGCTCGGAATTGAGATCGTCGATCACCGGGGTATCAAAGGGCGCGACCTGAAAAATGGGCAGGATATTCCGTCCGTTGACGTCCTTGGGATAGTTCTCTCCCTGTTTCTCGATCATGACGAAGGCATTGAAAAATCCGCCGGGCCGTTCGCCAATGATGACATCGAGATCCAGGATTTCGCCAGCCTTGGCCGTAAACCAGTCACCGGCCCGCAGGGCATCGTCCGCAGCTTGGGGGCCATCGCCTTCCGTCGATTTCCAAGTCGTATTTTTCAGCGGAAGATCGGGGCGCGGCCCAACCAGCGATGTCTTGCCGTTGACGGCGACGGCCATGATGTCATCCGCACACCCCCAGAAGCGGTACGTTCCATCGGCGGGAGGCGTTACTTGGGCCTTGTAGTGGATGACCCAGCGCGAGGGCTGCACCGTCTTCTCGGCGCCGAACGCTTTCGGGGCGTTGTTGGCATCCATGTTGGGAATGAAAATCTGCGTCGTGTAGAGAGGCCGGATGACCTTATAATAGCCCTCGAGCACGCGCTCATCCCAGTTTTTGGAAAGATATTCATCGAGCACGTCGCAGTAGGTGCCGGGGTCAACGTTGGTGGGCTTGCCATCCGGCGTTTGTTTCAGGTCATACATGATGCCCATCATCGCGGCCTCGCTTTGTTTCGTGGCGCCGAAGACATCGGACGTATCGGAATGGGCCGACTCGAAGAAGAACGGGGCCGAGAAAAGCAACAAGGCCAGGCCGTGCCGAAGGTGTCGCAGAAAGGTGCTCCCGGCCTTCACTTGCGCAGCGCCCTTGAGTTCCGAAGTTGGAGTAATTGCGGAAGGTGCCATAAGAATCGCCTGCTTTAACTGGTGTGTAATCTATCGACCTTCGTCTTGACAACCTGTTTCGCTAGACCAACGATAGGTCATGCATGCGTCGATCGTCAACGCCCCTATAACTGTTGCAATTGTATTTGTGATGGCGGCGGCGGCCGTGACGCGGACCGCGGCGGATGGTCCCGCGCTGCCCAACCCGGCTTCCGCTTCGACCTCGGCCTCCGATGCCTATCGCGCGAGTATCCAGCAGGAATCCATCCGCAGCGAGGCGGAAAAAATCAAGGCCAACCTGCAGGAGATTGTCGCCCAGCTTAAGCTCAATGGACTGAGCAACAGCCAGATCGTCGGCGTGTTGAAAGCCTCCGATGCGCTCTCCCAGCTCAGCGAGCAGGATATGAAGCAGGTCTTGTCCGATCTTCAAGTGGCCAGCAATACCACGGAGACGAAAGATCAACAGACGGCGATCCTAAGCGCGTTCAAGAACCAGCAGAGCCTGACGACCAAGCTGGAGACGCTGGCCAATCGGGTCACGTCGCAGCAGACCAAGGACGGTATCAGCATTCGACTTCAGCAACTCGTCCTCAGGCAGTCCCTCAATCTGCGGCGCATGCAATCCCTTATAAGTTCGAGTGAAAGCGGGGCGGGCGCGAAAGACTCCAACCAGAATTACCATGAATTGGCTGTCATCGAGCAGAAAGCGATCGAGGATGGAGTCGGGCTGCTGGTGACCAACTTGCAGGGCGTGGCATCGACCACCGGCGCACCGCCGGCCGACGTGGAGCGGGCTAAAGCCACATTGAACGAACTCAATACCACCTCTCTCACCGGGTTGATTGATCTGGCGGATCGCGCCGCCAAGAATACGGAGTCGGGCCCGCTGCCGGATGCCGTCAAGCTGCAGAGTCTGCTCCGGTCCGGCTTCATCAAACTTTTGGGCACCTGGTACAGCAAGGACGAGATGGCCGCGCGCCTGGCCCTCGCCCACGAGCAACTCGACGAGTTGACCAAGGACCAGAAGGATCTCGCTTCCACGACGAAGGCTGGGACGACCGATAGCCATGCCTTGGCGGACAAGCAGAAAAAGTTGAGCGATGAAGCAGCGGTTGCGCAGGAAATGGTGAAGTCGATCAACCCCACTTCATCCAGCGACATCCAAAATGCCAACGATGCGATGCAGAAGAGCGCCTCGGATCTCGATTCCAGCGATGCGAAAGGCTCAAGCAGCGCCCAGCAGGACGCGATCAAAGCCTTGGCGGATGCGACGGACGCAATCAAATCCCAGGAAAAGGACTTGGCGGCGCAGCAGAACAAATCGGCCAGCGAAACAATGAAGGATCTTCAGGCGCTGAAGGGAGAGATCGACAAGGCCAAGAAGCTGGCCGATGACAAAACCGATCCCAACTTGGCTAAGGAAATTCCGCCCTTGCAGCAGCAGGCAGCCAATCTTAATCCGGAAGCCGCCGCTGATCTGGACAAAGCCGTCTCGAGCCTGACGCCACCCCCGACCGATCCCAGTCAGCCGCCGCCCGACAACAGCGCGGCTTCCCAGAATTTGGCGGATGCCTCCCAAGCCCTGCAAAAGCAGATCGACAGCCTCGATCAGGCCGCGAAGGATGACGCGGCGCTTCAGCAGGCCGACGCCGCCTTGGC
>CAZZWT010000285.1:0-4234 GCA_964657775.1 uncultured Candidatus Methylacidiphilales bacterium
CCTGGCCCTGCGAGCACGATTACGCCGCAAAATCGCTCGATCTCACCCTGCGCTACTGCACTACGCCGGAAATGCGCGCGGCCGCCGTGCAGGCTCTCTCGTTCAAGTGCGATATTCTCTGGGCGTTTCTCGATGCACTCGAATACAAGTACTCTCCCAAATGAACTTGGCCCTGCGACCCAGGCTCGCCTCCCACGTCCGACTGAAGATCGACACGCCCACGGGCGATCCGATCCTGCTTTATCCCGAGGGCGTCTTGATCCTGAACGCCACCGCCTATGCAGTTGCGCAGCAGTGCACCGGCGAGAAAACGGTCGGCGAGATTCTGGGCGCGCTGGCCCAGGAATTCGACGCGCCGGACGACGTGCTGCGCGCCGACGTGGTGGAAAATCTGGAAGACCTCCGGCAGAAAAATCTCCTGCTGTTCCTCGTATGAAAAGGCGCCCCTACGTCCTGCTGGCCGAACTCACCTATGGGTGTCCACTCCACTGTCCCTACTGCTCCAACCCGGTCGCGTCGCCAAGCGGAAATGAAATGTCGCATGCCGAGTGGAAGCGCATTTTCGACGAAGCAGCGGAACTGGGCGTCCTCCATGTCGGCCTCTCGGGCGGTGAACCGCTGCTGCGCCGCGACTTGCCCGAGATCATCTCCGCCGCCCGCGAGGCGGGGCTTTACAGCAACCTGATTACCAGCGGCCTCGGCCTCGATCCGGCAAAAGCCACGCGCCTGCGTGAAGCCGGCCTCGATTCCGTCCAGATCAGTTTTCAAGCCGACGAACCCGCGCTCGGCGACGTCATCGCCGGAACGCGCGCCCACCATGCGAAGCTGATGGCCGCTTCCGCCGTGATAGAAGCCGGCCTGCCGCTCAGCCTCAACGTCGTGTTGCATCGCGACAACATCGGGCGCATCGCGGAGATCATCGCCCTTGCGGAAAATCTCCGGGCGCAGCGGCTGGAGCTGGCCAACGTCCAATTTTACGGCTGGGCCTGGCTCAACCGCGAGTCGCTCCTCATTTCGCGCGAGCAGGCTGCGACCGCACTCGCCATCGCCCAGGCTGCGCAGGCGCGGTTGCAAGGCACGATGGAGGTCATCTACGTCCTGCCCGATTATTTCGAGACGCGCCCGAAGCCATGCATGCAAGGCTGGGGCGAACGCTACATGACGATCAATCCCACCGGCGATGTGCTGCCCTGTCCCAACGCCACGAGCATTCCCGGTCTCCGTTTCGATAACGTCCGCCAGCAATCGCTCGCATCAATCTGGTGCGAATCCGAGAGCTTCCAACGTTTTCGCGGCGAGGGGTGGATGCCGCTGCCCTGCCGCGAATGTCCTGAGCGCCAGAATGATTTCGGCGGCTGCCGCTGCCAGGCCGCGCTCCTCACCGGCGATCCCAACGCCACCGATCCGGTCTGCAGTTTATCTCCGCACCACCTGATGCTGCAGAAGCTCGTGCAGGTAAAGGGAGCGAGCGACTGGAAGCCGCGGCAGAATCCTGCCACGGCCAGATCACCAGATGCCCTGCCTTGAGAAATATTGTTGAGACTAAAGTCCTCATTCGAACGTCCGATATACGGACTGGATGAAGACCCTTAAAGAGCGACTTTCCCTCCACGCCGATAAACTGAATCGTCACGAACAAATGGAGGCCGCCCTCGCCGGTGTCTTCAACGAGGAAGCCGAAAATATCCGCGAGGAATTCTCGAAATTCGTCCGCGACACCGTGGCACCCGCCTTCAAGCAATTCAAGCTCGCGCTGCGCGAATTGGGCAGAGATGCCGTGATCGTCCAGAGTCTGCCCAAGGCGCCGATCCAATCGATCGCCGTGGTGCTCTGCGACCGCTACCTTAGCTTCGGTGTGGGCAAGACCATGACGCTGGTCAACCCCAAGGACGATTTCTCCAAAAATCCCAACTCGAAGTTCTACGAGATTTATCGGGCGGACAGCGTGGTCAACATCCGCCAGAAAGTGGACGCGGAATTCGGCGAGATCATCACGCAGGTCACCTACGCTGATCTCAATTCCATCTTCCTGGAAAACGAACTCGCTTCCTTCTTCGAGCGCGCTTATCCCACGCCGATCTGAGGCGATGCAACGCGATGCCAAAGGTTGTAAAATAACGAATTGGCCATACGAGCCTGTTCTGCGTACAACAAAGTCGTGGCTAAGAACATCTCGTCGGGCCCTCTGCGTGTGGGCGTCATCGGCTGCGGCAACATCAGCAACGCCTACTTCGAACACGCCAAGCCGTATGGCGACCTGATCAAGCTCGTCGCCTGCGCGGACCTCGATGTGGCTCGCGCCCAAGCCAAGGCCGCGGAGCAGGGGCTGGAGCGCGGTTGCACCGTGGCCGCGTTGCTGGCCGATCCGGCCCTCGACCTGATCCTCAATCTCACCATCCCCGCCGCGCATGCCGCGGTGAACAAGCAGATCATCCAGGCCGGCAAGCACGCCTATTGCGAGAAGCCCTTCGCGCTCACGTATGCGGAAGGGCTCAAGACCCTCAAGGAAGCACAGAAAAGAAAGCTCCGCCTCGGTTGCGCGCCCGACACCGTGCTGGGCGGCGGTATCCAAACGTGTCGCAAATTGATCGATGATGGCGCGATCGGCCGGCCCGTCGCCGCCACCGCGAACATGGTCTGCCGTGGGCACGAAAGCTGGCATCCTAGCCCTGAATTTTATTACCAGCCCGGCGGTGGTCCGCTTTTCGACATGGGGCCCTATTATCTCACGTCGCTCGTCACGCTGCTCGGCCCGGCCAAGAGCGTCTCGGCTACGGCAGCCATCACGTTCAAGGAGCGCCTGATCACCAGCAAGCCGCTGGCCGGAAAGAAAATCAAGGTGCAAACGCCCACCCACATCTGCGGCTTGCTCGAGTTTTCCCAAGGCGTCGTTGCCACGGTCACGATGAGCTTCGATATCTGGACCAGTCATCAACCGATGCTCGAAATCTACGGCACAGAAGGCACACTGCTTTGCCCGGACCCGAACACGTTTGGCGGCGAGGTCCAGCTCTGGACTTCGGCAAAGCGCGAGTGGACTCCCGTGCCGCTGACGCACTCCGATCAATTGGGCCGCGGTACGGGTCTCGCCGACATGGCGGAGGCGATCCGGCAGCGGCGCCCGCATCGCGCCAGCGGCGAACTGGGCCTGCACATCACGGAAATCATGGAATCGTTTCTTACCTCGGCGCGGCTGCGCAAGCCGATTAAGTTCAAGTCGGCTCCCAAACAACCGGCGGCGCTGCCTGCCGGATTACCCCTCGGAAAACTCTCCTGATTTTATGAGCAAAAAAGCCCTCATCGTTCAAGGTGGCTGGGATGGCCATCAACCCAAGGAAACCGCCGAACTCCTCGCGACCGATCTCACCGGCGCTGGGTTTGAAGTCGAAATCGCCGACACCCTCGATGCGTTTCTCGACGGCGCGCGTCTGAAAACGCTGAGCCTGATCGTCCCGCACTGGACCACGGGCGAACTCACCGGCGAACAGGCAAAGTCACTCGTGGAGGCGGTCGCGAGCGGCGTGGGCCTCGGCGGCATTCACGGCGGCGCGGGTGATGCGTTTCGTGCCAATACGGATTATCAATTCATGGTCGGCGGCCAGTTCGTCGCGCACCCGGACAACCTCAAGGATTACACCGTCCATATCGCGAAGAAGAGCGACCCGATCGTCGCGGGCCTCGGCGATTTCACGGTCCACTCGGAGCAATACTACATGCACGTCGATCCCTCCAATGACGTACTCGCGACCACCACGTTTCAGACCACCAGCGCGCCATGGGTTAACGGTACGATCATGCCGGTCGTATGGAAGCGCACCTTTGGGCAGGCTCGCGTTTTCTATCAATCGATCGGCCATTCGATCACGGAGCTGAAGGTGCCGGAAGTCCGCGAAATCACACGGCGCGGTCTCGTCTGGGCGGCGCGGTAGCCGCGAAATTCAATGACCCCGCCTTGTCGTGCGGGGCTGTCCGACCTGCCGCCTTGGTCTAAAGAATCGGCTGCGTCGCGTAAATTCAAGCTTTAGCCTGTTTGTAATTGCTTATCGGCGTGAATATTCGGGCTTTGATTTAAAGCTCGGTTTTCTTAAGCTGCTGGGCCTTCGAACATCCGGCCGACCGCATCGACCTTCAATTCATCATCCCATGCCCAGGATCCATTTTCGCCAATCCCGTGTTGTCTCCGCCGCGGCCATGTCGGCCCTCTTACTCGCGGGACAAACGGCGCCGCTTTTGG
>CAZZWT010000286.1:0-4229 GCA_964657775.1 uncultured Candidatus Methylacidiphilales bacterium
GATGAGACAGAAACTCACTATTCATCATCGACTTCTTTGGGGAAGTGAAGCGTGCAGTCTTCGTCGCGCAGACAGATGGGACGCCCAAGGAGGATTGACATGGACTTATCGGCTGTAAGTGAAATGTCAGCATTTGAAACGACTATCATTTGCTCCCGGCGCCACGAAGGCAGGCTTGGTTGGTGGTTCTTCGGCTCCGCCCGAACCAGCAGAAATTCGCCCAAGACGACGAACTTTTTAAAAGAGGCTTAAGCTCCTGGGTGAACCTGCGCCACGAAGAAATGATAGACCTGCGCCGTCAGTTTTCCCTCGGGCACGGGCAGGGTCGTTTCCGATAGCGGCACGAGGCCGAGCGCGGCGGCCAGCTTCTCCAGCGCGTGGCTGGGCGTGCTGCGGCGCTCCACGGCGTAGCCGAGGAACGCGCCGGGGCGCAGGGTGGAGACGATGTGCGGCAGCGCGAGATAATAGGGAACGTAATCGCCCATCAGACCCATGGTGATGGCGAAGTCGTAGGGTTTTCCCAACGCGGGGCACTCGTCGGGCAGGAGAAGATTGGCGCGTGTGAGCTGGCGGTAGCAGCCGGTCGCGCGGGCCAGGTCGAGCATGACGGGTGAGAGATCAAGGCCATCGAGCGGGGTCTTCAAGCCCGCCTCGCGGAGCGCGAGGCCCAGCACGCCAGAGCCGCAACCGAAGTCGATGCCCTGCGCGCCGGGTTCGAGGTGTGGCATCAGTGCCCGCGCCGCGCCGGCCGGTGCGCCGCTGGCGAGAATGGCCGCGTGATAACCCGGCGCGATGCGATCGAACGCGGCCTGTACGGCGGAGACCGAGCCGTAGCTCGCGCCCCAGATCGTATCCTCCAACGGGGATTTCATTTTCGTAATTGAGCGAGGGAATAACCGGCCCTTTCGCGGCCTCCAATATAGTGTAGATTCATCGATAACTTGACCCACCACTATGCAAAAGATCACCAAGACGGATGAGGAATGGAAGAAGCAATTGACGCCCGAGCAATATCAGATCGCGCGCGGCAAGGGCACGGAACGCGCCTTCTGCGGCGTGTTTTACGACAACCACAAGGACGGCACGTATCATTGTGTGTGCTGCGACTTGCCGCTGTTTGAATCGCAGGCGAAATTCGATTCCGGTACCGGCTGGCCGAGTTTTTTTCAGCCGGTGAACAAGGAGAATGTCGAGACGATCGTCGATCGCAGCCATGGCATGGTGCGGACCGAAATTGTCTGCGCCCGCTGTGATGCGCACTTGGGCCACGTTTTCAACGACGGTCCGCGGCCGACCGGTTTGCGCTACTGCCTGAACTCGGCGTCGCTGACTTTTGTCGAGGCGGGAAAGGATATGGCGGAGGGCGAGAAAGCGGGAGCGCAGGACGGCCTCGCTCAGGCGTCGTTTGGCGCGGGCTGTTTTTGGGGCGTGGAGGCAACGTTCCGTGAAGTGCCCGGCGTGAAGGAGACGGCGGTCGGTTACCAAGGCGGCAAGACGAAGAATCCAACGTATGAGGATGTCTGCTCGCACGGCACCGGCCATGCCGAGGTGGTCCACGTCGAATACGATCCGTCCGAGGTCACCTATTTGAAATTGCTCGAGGTCTTCTTCGAGAATCATGACCCGACCACGATGAACCGCCAGGGGCCGGACGTGGGCGATCAATACCGCTCGGTCATCTTCTATTACACGCCGGAGCAGAAGAAGACGGCCGAGACGCTCATCGCGCGTTTTGAATCGGCGAAGCGATTCAAGAGGCCGATCGTGACGCAGGTGCTGCCCGCGCCCGATTTTTATCGGGCGGAGGAGTACCACCAGCAATATCTGGCCAAGCGCGGCCAGCGGCATTGCTCGATTTAAGGCGCACCACGGTGGCTTGCGCCCGGCGCCGCGCGGTGCTAGAAAATCGTCATGTTGCGCGGCGTCCTTGGTCTTGTCAGCCTGCTGATCGTCGCGGTCGGCGCGGCCCTTTACTTCACCGAAACTCAGCCGGAAGTGGCGGACAAGCAGGTGTCTGATAATGTCACGGCCCAAGCCAATAAAACGGCGGCATTGATGGCCCATCGCGGTGACGATGCGCAGGACCAAGTTGATGCTGCGTCGGGTGACAAACCGGCGGCGACAGCGACGAATGCTGCTCCCAAGGGGAATTAACAGGTAGTCGGCGCGGCGCCTGCGCCGGTTCCCTTTCTGCGCGACCAACTGAAGGAACCGAGCCCTTCGCCGGCAGACATCGCCCGCTGCAACTACTGCCGACGGCAGATCCGTTACGCAGATGTCACAAAATAAAAGCGGGTACTCATTGCAATTACTGGCGCACGATTTATAGAAAACCAATGGCAAATCCGTCTGAACCGTGGGATGTCGCGCGCGCGCTGCATACATATAACATCGCGCGCTGGGGCACGGGCTACTTTGGCGTGAACGATGCAGGTAACATGACGGTGCGTCCCGTGCAGGACGGCGGCCCGGCGCTCGACCTCATGGCCGTGACCGAAGAGGCGCGCGATCGCGGCCTCACTTTCCCGCTGCTGCTCCGCTTTCAGGATTTGTTGCGCCACCGCGTGCAGGTTTTGAACGAGGAATTCCGCTCGGCCATCGCCGAGGCCGGTTACAACGGGCAATACCGCGGCGTCTTCCCCATCAAGGTGAACCAGCTGCGCGAGGTCGTGGAGGAAATCATGGACGCGGGTGCGCCCTACAAGTTCGGCATTGAGGTCGGCAGCAAGCCGGAGCTCTTCGCCGCGCTGGCGATTCATCGCGACCCGGAAGCGATCATGATTTGCAACGGCTACAAGGATTCCCTCTACATCCAAATGGCGCTGCTCGGGCGGAAGCTGGGCAAGACGATCATCATGGTGGTGGAAAAGGTGGAAGAGCTGAAGGCGATCATCGACATCTCACAGCAGATTGGCGTGCGGCCCATGATCGGCGTGCGCATCCGCCTGCTGGCGAAAAGCTCGGGCAAGTGGGCAACCTCCGGCGGCGAGAACGCAAAGTTCGGCCTCTCGACGAGCGAGGTGATGGAAGCGACCGAATTGCTGAAGGCGCACGGGATGGAAGATTGCCTCAAGCTGATGCATTTCCACATCGGCTCACAGATTCCCGACATCCAGACGGTGAAACGCGCGGTACGCGAGGCAGCCCGCTATTACGCAAAACTGAAGCAGCTGGGCTTCCCGCTCGAGTATCTCGACGTGGGCGGCGGGCTCGGGGTCGATTACGACGGCAGCCGCTCCGCCTACGACAGCAGCGTGAATTACACGCTGGGCGAATACGCGCGTGACGTGGTCTACAACGTGGCCGATATCTGCAACGAGGAGAAGGTGCCGCACCCCACGCTGATCAGCGAGAGCGGGCGCGCCATCGTCGCGCATCATTCCGTGCTCATCGTCGATATCTTTGGCGTGATCGAGAAGACGAAGGCAAAGGCCTTTGAGTTGCCGCCGGATGCGAAGCCCGCCAAGCCGGTCGCCGCGCTGTTGGACTTGCGCGCGACGCTGAACCGCAAGAACCGCCGCGAACATTTTCACGATGCCGTGCAGATCAAGGACGATGCGCAGGCGCGGTTCGATCTCGGCCTGCTCGATCTCGCCACCAAGGCGCAGGTGGAGACGCTCTTCTGGGAAATTGCCGAGAGCGTGGTGGAACTATTCAAGGGCTCGAAATCGACACCGGAGGAAATCCATGACCTGAAGGATTCCCTCGGTGACCAGTTCCTCTGCAACTTCTCGGTCTTTCAGTCGTTGCTGGATCACTGGGCGCTGGGGCAACTGTTCCCCATCGCGCCGATCCATCGGCTCAACGAGGCGCCCGAGCATACTGCGACGCTGGTTGACATCACCTGCGACTCAGACGGCAAGATCAGCAAGTTCATCGACAGCGACGGTGAGGTGAGCAAGACGCTGCCGCTCCATGCTCTGAACGGAAAGCCCTATTACCTCGGCGTGTTTTTGCTCGGCGCTTACCAGGACATCATGGGCGACCTGCACAATCTGTTCGGTCGCGTGAACGAAGCGCATATCTTCCTCGATCCGGATGAGGAGAGCGGGTTCTACATCGAGGAGACGATTCCCGGCAGCGCAATCTCCGAGGTGCTGGCCGACGTACAGTACCACACCACGATGCTGGAGCGCGCGATGAAGGAGCAGATCGACCGCGCGATCAAGGCCGACGTGCTCAAGCCGAACGAGGGCATGCGCCTTCTTGCTTCGTATGAGGCGGGATTG
>CAZZWT010000287.1:0-4221 GCA_964657775.1 uncultured Candidatus Methylacidiphilales bacterium
CGCTGGTCGAGGCCGAGCAGCAAACTTTTCTGCTGGCCTACACGGTCGGCGGCAGTGTGAGCTGGCAGCCACTGGAGAAGGCGGCACCCAAGCCCGACGAACCGGTGAGCCGGATCGTCACCAAACCGCTTATTCCCGAGAACGGACCGAAAATGACTTTCGCTCCCTAGATACCCTTCCGGAAAGGATTTCCAGCCCGGTGACGTTCCGCCGGGGAGGGTATTTAGCCCGTGGACGGACTATTTTTCCGCCCGGGGTGTCGAGAGAGGACAAATATTCCTCGTCTCGATGAAAATGACAATCTCAAAGCCCTGACTATTAGATGGTTAGATTCATAAAACTCCCGTGGCACAATGCGTGCATGTGGAGTGGTATGAATTTCCGCCGGTTTCTCCTCGCCGCCCTGATTGGCGGCTTCGCCCTTCTCCCCCAGTTCGCCTCGGCTCAAGTTGTTCCGGTTAATCCCAACGTTCAGGTCTCGATTGAGAACGGCCCCGGCGGCAACGGCAATCTCAGCATCAACCTGCAGTTGCTGATCCTCTTCACCATCCTGAGCGTGGCGCCGTCGCTGCTGATCATGATGACCTCGTTCGTCCGTGTCATCATCGTGCTTTCCTTCCTGCGCCAGGGGCTTTCCCTGCAACAGCCGTCGAACCAGGTGATGCTCTCGCTCGCGCTGTTCATCACCTTCTTCATCATGGCGCCGACGTTTTCCAATATCAAAAAGGACGCGCTTGACCCGATGCAGGCCGGGACGATCACCACGCAGGTGGCGCTCGACAAGTCGCTCGATGACATGAAAGTTTTCATGCTCAAGTACACGCGCCAAAAGGACCTCGCGCTGTTCATGTCGATGTCCAATCCGCCGGTGAGCGCCGACTCCGGCCAGGCGCTTTCCGCCGCGATCGTGATTCCGGCCTACATGCTCTCCGAGCTGAAGACCGGGTTCCAGATGGGCATGTTCGTGCTGCTGCCGTTTCTCGTCATCGACATGGTCGTCGCGTCGATCCTGATGTCGATGGGTATGATGATGCTGCCGCCCACCGTCGTTTCGCTTCCGCTCAAAGTCATGGTTTTCGTTCTCGTGGACGGTTGGACGCTGGTCGTCCACTCGATCGTCCAAAGCTTTCAATAATAAAACTTTCAATAAAAAGACACCTCTATGGATTCCATTCACGAAGTCATCAAACTCTGCCTGACGACCGGCCTGATGGTCGCGTCGCCGATCGTGCTGACCGCGCTGATCATCGGCACGGCGGTCAGCCTGTTGCAAACGGTCACGTCAATTCAGGAGCAGACGCTCTCGTTCGTCCCGAAGCTACTCGGCTGCGCGCTCTGCATCTGGACGATGGCGCCTTGGATCCTGCAACAACTCGGCTCGCTCTTCGAAATCATGATGACGAAAGCCGGCACGTTTACTCCCTGATTTTCGCACCAAGCGCATGAGTCCCTTCCTCAACATCATCGTCTTCTGGCTGCTCGCGACGCGCCTGACAGGATTTTTCCTGCTCGCGCCGGGCGTCATGGACATGCAGTTGCCGAGACTCGTGCGCGCCGCGCTCGTCATCTGGCTTTCGTGCTTCCTAACGCCGCTGGTCCCCACGCCGGCGCTTGATCTCTCCTGGGGCACGCTGGTCGGCGCGATCGGCATGGAATTTCTTTTTGGGTTGGGATTGGGTTTGGTTACTCGCCTGGTGCTGACTGCCGTTCAAGTCGGCGGTTCCCTGATGGATAACGATCTTTCCCTTTCGGCCGCGCAGCAGATCAGCCCGACGGCGGGAATCTCCGGCGGCGTGCTCGGCCGCATGCTGATGTTGATCGGCCTCGCTTATTTTTGGGCGTCGGATTATCTCTCCGCCCTCCTCGTCGGCATCCAGCAATCTTTCCGCGTCTTGCCCATCGGCAGCGTGGGCGTAACGCAAGCCTCACTCGGGCTCATGGTCCACCTCTGCGGCGAGCTCTTCGCAGCGGGCCTGATCATCGCAGCCCCGATCGCCATGCTTTGCTTCATCGTCACCATGTCGCTCGGGTTCCTCGCGCGCTCGGTGCAGCAGCTCAATGTCTTTGCGGAAAGCTTCACGCTGCGCGTCATCGTCGGCGGCAGCGGCGTCGTTCTCTTTCTCCCTCTCTTACTCGATCTCACCCGTTTCGGAATGGAACGGCTGCTGCCTGCGGCGGCTGATTACTTCCGCTCCATGTCATGAGCGAATCCGCCGGCGAGAAAAAATTCGATCTCTCCCAGAAGCGGAGAGATGACCTGGCGAAAGAGGGCAACATCCCGCGCAGCCACGATATCTCGACCACCACGATCCTGGCCGTGGCGCTGGGGATGCTGACGACTGGCGGCGGCATGCTGCTCACCTATCTGCGCGAGACGATGACCAATTGCTTCCTGCAGGTCGGCGTGGCTAGCCACACCGTGCAACCGGAAACGATGGGCACCCTATTGCCCAATGGCCTCTACTTTTGGATCGGCTGTTTCCTCGGCGCGACCGCGTTGGCGGTGGCCGTCACGCAGATCGCGCAGGTCGGCATTAACTTCACTGAGGACGCGTTCGGCCCGAAGTTCGAGAAGCTGAATCCGATCACGAATTTCCAAAATACTTTCGGGTGGAACAAGGCGACGCAAGTTGCCCAGAGCCTGGTGAAGCTTTCCGTGGTGGCCGGCTTTTCCTGGGCCGCGTTGCAGGGCATCCAGAACAGCGCGGTCTTTCAGCGCCCGGTCAACCTGGACGAACTCGGCAAGGTCTATACCGATGTCGCATGGTCGCTCGGCTGGCGGATCGTGATGGTCCTCGGCGTGCTGGCGGGTGGCGACTACGCCTGGCAACGCTGGAAATTCGCCCACGACAACCGGATGACGTTTGAAGAAGTGAAGGAAGAACGCCGCGGGCAGGAAGCCTCGCCGGAAGTGATCAAGAAGCGCCGCATCATGGGGCGCAAATACTCGATGCGCCGCATGCTCGAGAACATGGAAGAAGCCACCATCGTGGTGACGAACCCGACCCACTACGCTGTCGCGCTGAAGTACAAGCGCGGCGTGAACGAGGTGCCGATCGTGGTCGCCAAGGGAATTCGCGGCAACGCGCTACGCATCAAGGAACGCGCCTACGACCTGCGCATCGCCGTGCGCGAGGACAAGCCCCTCGCGCGAGGTCTCTACAAATATGGCCGGATTGGGCAGCCGATTCCTTCTCTCTTTTACCAGGGTGTCGCGATCATCCTCGCGAACCTCTTCCGCCAAGGCTTCCTGCCCTCCGACGGGCGCCCGACGAAGGTCGAAACGACGGCGGAGCTCGACGAAATTTTCAACCAGGATAATGACTAATGAACAAACAACAGTTTAGTTGGGAACAGATCATCCGCCGCGGCAACCTGCTCTTCAGTGTGGGTATGATCGGCATTGTTTTTATCCTCGTGCTGCCGCTGCCCACATGGGCCATCGACGGACTCCTCTCCCTCAGCATCGCCATCGCGGTGCTGATCATCATGCTGATCTCGAACATCAAGCGCCCGACCGATTTCAGCGTCTTCCCTACCCTGCTCCTCTTCGTCACGCTCTTCCGGCTGGGCCTCAACATCGCCACCACGCGCGCAATTCTCACCCAAGGCGACGCGGGCAATTTGATTCAAGCCTTCGGTCAATTCGTCGTGCAGGGCAACTTCGTCATTGGACTCGTCATCTTCATCATCCTGACGATCATCAACTTCATCGTTATCACCAAGGGCGCGGGCCGTGTGGCGGAAGTTTCCGCCCGCTTCACCCTGGACGCCATGCCGGGCAAACAGATGAGCATCGATGCCGACCTCAACGCCGGCATTATTTCGGAACGCGACGCGCGCGATCGCCGCAAGTTCATCGAGAAGGAAGCCGACTTCTACGGCGCGATGGACGGTGCGAGCAAGTTCGTCCGCGGCGACGCCATGGCGGGCATCCTCATCACCGCGATTAACCTGATCGGCGGCTTCGTCATCGGCGTGGTGCAGATGGGGCTTTCGCCGGAAGATTCCGTGCAGCGTTTTTCGCTGCTCTCGGTCGGTGACGGTCTCGTTTCGCAAATTCCCGCGCTGCTGATTTCCGCCGCAGCCGGTATTTTAGTCACGCGTTCCGGGTCCGAGGCGGGCCTTGGCGAAGACTTCACGCGCCAGCTTTTGAGCAACGAGAAGACGGTCATGATGACCGGCTTAATGCTCTGGGCCATGGTCCTCGTGCCCGGATTT
>CAZZWT010000288.1:0-4217 GCA_964657775.1 uncultured Candidatus Methylacidiphilales bacterium
GGGTCGAGTCCGAAGCAGGCGAACGCCTTGGCCGGCACCTGCACTGCCCGGGCCACCCGATCCATGTAGCCATCGCCCGCCCTTTTTGCTTAAGATGACCGGCTCAATCTCTCCCTACTTTATGAGCAATCCCAAACCCCGCGCGCTTCTCTTTTCCGGACAGGGCGCGCAGAAAATCGGCATGGGCGCCGATCTCGCCGAGAATAGCGTTTCCGCCCAGGCCCTTTATCAACGCGCCGACGACCGGCTCGGCTGGCCGCTGAGCGAATACAGTTTCCGTGGGCCCGAAGCCACGCTGACGGAGACGCGCGTTTGCCAGCCGGCGCTCTACACGCACGGCCTTGCGATCCTGGCCGCCTTTGAGGATGTCGCCAAGCGGCCCCTGCGCTTCGAGGCGGCGGCGGGTCTTTCCCTGGGCGAATACACGGCGCATGCGGCGGCGGGCACGTTTACGTTTGAAACGGGCCTGCATCTGGTCGAGAAACGGGGCGCGTTGATGCAGGAAGCCTGCAACGCCACCACGGGCACGATGATCACGCTGCTCGGCGCGACGCCGGAACAGGCGCAGGAGATCGCCGCAGCCTGCAACGTCGATGTGGCCAACCTCAATTGCCCCGGGCAGGTCGTCCTTTCCGGCGGCGTCAAGGAGATGGAAGGCGTCGCCCCGCTGGCGAAGGAGAAGGGCATCCGCAAGGTCATCCCGCTCAAGGTCGCGGGCGCTTATCACTCGCGCCTCATGGCGAGCGCGGCGACGGGCCTCGCGCCCTATTTGCAGGCGGCGCAGTTGCAGGCATCCCGCGTGCCGGTCGTGGCGAATTACACCACCAAGGTGGCCGAGGGCGCGGATGAAATTCTCAACGCGCTGGATGCCCAAGTCTGCGGCACCGTTCGCTGGACGGAATCGATCCAGACGCTCATCGGCTTGGGCTTCACCGATTTCGTCGAGTGCGGGCCGGGCGCGGTCATCGCGGGACTGCTGAAGCGGATTGATCCCAACGTCACTTGTATTTCTCTCGAAACGCACGCGGATATCGTTAAGTATACGGACGCATTGGTTTAAGCGGAGGCGAAATTGCAACCAGTCCGCTACAACCTGATCCACGATTTAACTCATCATCTTGATGAGAAAGGCGTTTTCAGTGTTGGGAACTGCGACTCCGATTTGTCAGCTCGCATTGAAAAGCTCTCGCTACCTATCGACCTGAAGCGAGTCTTTCAGTGGACTTGGGCTAATAAAGGCGGCCGGTTGGGAGAATGGAAATACTACCTAGACAGCACCGAGACCATTTTTTCCTGCGAATGGTTCGATCGATTGCTAGCCGCAAAAATGCTTGAGATCGGATCGGCTGCAAACGGTGATTCACTTGTCATTAAGTTCTCCGATGAGAGCTGTGAGGTCGGGCTTTTAAATTGCATCGAACTAGTCGGAGAAGAAGCGGCGGATCCAAATGGGTTTTACGTCACAGTTTCCGAAAGCCTCGATGATCTGCTACTACGGATGGTCGAAGATAAATTTTTGCCAATTGATTATTGGTCAGCCCGCCAATTCTCCGAATCAAAGGGCCAACAAAAATAGTGATAAAATAGGAACCAATTTATGAGCACCAAATTCCTCACCGATAAAGTCGCCCTTGTCACCGGCGCGAGCCGGGGCCTCGGCAAGGCCATTGCCCTCGCGCTTGCGGCGGAAGGCGCGTCCATTGCCGCCGTCGCCCGCAGCGAGAAGGCACTGAAGGAAACCATCGAAGCCATCCGCGCCGTCGGTGGCACGGCCGAGCCTTACGCGCTCGATGTCACCAGTGGCGAAGAAGCCGTCGACGCCACGATCGAAAAAATCGCCGCGCGCTTCGGCCACATCGACGTGCTGGTCAACAACGCCGGCGTCACGCGCGATGGCCTGCTCATGCGCATGAAGAGCGAGGATTGGGATACCGTGCTCGATACCAACCTCAAGGGCGCGTTCCTGCTGACGAAGCCGGTCGGTCGAATCATGGTCAAGCAGCGCGCGGGGCGCATCATCAACATCTCGTCCGTCATCGGCCTGATGGGCAACGCGGGGCAGGCCAATTATGCCGCGTCGAAGGCCGGGCTTATCGGCTTCACCAAATCGGTCGCGCGCGAGTTCGCTTCGCGCGGGATCACTTGTAATGTTGTGTGCCCCGGCTTCATCGAAACGGACATGACCAAGGGCCTGGGCGAAGATTTGCACAAAAAGCTGCTGGAAAAAATTCCGCTCGCCCGCCTGGGCCAGCCGGAGGACGTCGCGGGCGTTGTCGCCTTCTTGTGCAGCCCGGCTGCGAGCTATATCACCGGTCAAATCTTGACGGTTGACGGAGGTATGGTCATGTAGTGAGGTTGAATTGGAGGCAAGCTGTCGGACCCCAGAATGAGCGCAGGGTGGAGTCGGCCTGAAAGAAAATGTTTGCCAAAGTAGCCGCTCGCCCGTAACAACGCATCGAACACCTAAAGGAGCTAGAATTTTATGGCGGAAAAGTCGATCGAAGATAAGGTCAAAGACATCATTGTGGAACAACTCGGCGTCAACCCGGAACAGGTGACGCTCCAGGCCAAATTTATTGAGGACCTGGGTGCCGATTCGCTCGACACCGTTGAGCTCGTAATGGCGTTTGAAGAAGAATTTAACGTCGAAGTGCCTGACGAAGAGGCCGAGAAGTTGCAGACCGTCGGCGATGTGGTCAAATACATCGAGGACAAGGGCTCCAAGTAACCCTTCCGGTCGGATTTCCGAAGCAAGGCACCCCGCCCGTCGGGGTGCCTTTTTCGTTCTCGGATTTTTCGTTCCAAGAGGCGCCATCTGGCGTAGAGTGTAAACATGAGTGATCGTCGAATTGTCATTACCGGCATGGGTGCTGTCACCCCGCTGGGCTTGGATGTTCCCACCACGTGGGCCAACCTCATCGCGGGCAAAAGTGGCGTGAGTGCCATTACCTCTTGGGATGCCTCCAAGTACGATTGCCGCTTCGCCGCGCAGGTGAAGGATTTCGAGCCGAAGAAGCACTTCTTTAACGAGAAGGACGCGCGCCGGGCCGACCGCTACTCGCAGCTAGCCATGGCCTCGGCCAAGGAAGCGGTGAAGCAGGCCGGGCTCGATCCGCAAAAGCTGGAACTGGATCGCGTGGGCGTGCTGGTCGGCTCCGGCATCGGCGGGCTCGATTCGCTGGGCAAGCAGGACGAGCAGCTCATCCTCAAGGGCCCGAGCCGCGTCTCGCCCTTCATGATCCCGATGATGATCAGCAACATGGCCGCCGGGTTGATCGCGATCGAGTTTGGTTTCGCCGGGCCGAATTTCTGCGTCGTGACCGCGTGTGCGACTTCCAATAATTGTATCGGTGAGGCCTGGCGCCTGATCCGCGACGACGAGGCGGATGTCATCGTCGCGGGCGGCAGCGAGGCGGCCTGCGTGCCGCTGGGCATGAGCGGTTTCGCCGCCATGCGCGCGCTGAGCACCCGCAACGACGAGCCGGAGCGCGCCTCCCGCCCGTTCGACAAGGACCGCGATGGCTTCGTGCTGGGCGAAGGCGCCGGCGTGGTCATCGTGGAGGAGCTGGAGCACGCCAGGAAGCGCGGCGCAACCATCCTGGCCGAATTGACCGGCTACGGCTTGACCTGCGACGCCTATCACATGACGAGCCCGAGCGGCACCGGCGCGGTGAAGGCGATGCAGCACACACTGAAGCGCGCCAAGGTCTCCGCGGACAAGATCGATTACATCAACGCGCACGGCACCTCGACGCCAGTGGGCGATGTGGCGGAGACGGAGGCGATCAAGACGGTCTTTGGCTCGCACGCTAGGGCGATCCCCGTGAGCTCGACCAAGTCGATGACCGGTCACCTGCTCGGCGCAGCCGGCGCGGCGGAGTTGATTTTCTGCATCAAGGCGATCGAGACGAACATCCTGCCGCCGACGATCAACCTGGATCATCCCGACCCGGCCTGCGATCTCGACTACGTGCCCCACAAGGCGCGCGAAGCGAAGATCGACGTGGCGATGAGCAACTCGTTCGGCTTCGGCGGGCATAATGCCACGCTGTTGGTCGAGCGGTTTAAGGGGTGATTCAAAAGGTAGCCGGCGCAGGCCCTTGCGCAGGAGCGGTTGAGCGAGCACGCGCGACCGCCTGTGCTCGCGCGTCAAAAACAACGCGTTCTTTTTAATTCGGATACCCGGGCGTCCCGGACGGGACGCTCCGGCGCAAGGG
>CAZZWT010000289.1:0-4193 GCA_964657775.1 uncultured Candidatus Methylacidiphilales bacterium
GTTCGCCTCCAATATCCCGGGCGCGCAATCGTGGCTCTATTACGCTTTTCGTTTGATGCAATTGCCCATCGGCATTTTCGGCGTGGCCATCGCGACCGTTACGTTGCCTGCCGTCGCGCGCCAGCACGCGCTGGATGACTTGAAGGCGTTCGGCAAGACGGTGGAGGAGGCGCTACGCTTCGGCTTTTACCTGACGCTGCCGGCTTCGATCGGACTCGCCGCGATCTCGTATCCCGTCATCCAACTCATCTACGAGCATGGCTCCTTCGATCCCAACAGCACGCGGCAAAGCGCGCTCGCCTTGCAGGCCTACACCATTGGCCTGGCTGGCTATACCGGCATCAAGATTCTCGTGCCGTGCTTCTACGCCATGCAGCCGCCGCGACTGGAGCGCAAGCCGGGCGAAAGCATCGGCGGCCTCATCCTGCGCCTCGTGCTCTTTACCCCGGCGCGGGTGAGCATCACCGGCATCGCGATCAACTTGGGGCTCTGCTTCTTTTTCTTTTACGGCCTTCATTGGGGCCACGTCGGGCTGGCCATGGCCACGGGCGGCGTCGCGGTTTTGAATTTCCTGCAACTGGTGTGGGCCATCCAAAAAAAGATCGATCTCGGCTCGGCGGAGGATTGGCTCTCGTTCTTTATCCGGGTGTCCACCGCGACGCTGGCGTGCGGTTGCGTTGTGCTGGTCGGCGACACGCTGTTCCTCGCGCATCGCACGACACACTCGCTTGCGGGCGCGCTCATCCTGTTCGTTAACATTGGCCTCGCCGGTGCGGTTTACTTCGGATTGACGACCCTCTTTAAGGTGCCGGAATCGGTTGAATTTGCCGCACTTATCAAGCGCAAGCTGGGCAAGGGAAAAGGGAAGACGTAGCCGTTCCGCTTGCGTCGCATCGCCGCGCTGGCACGCGCGAAGCTTAAATATGGCTAGAGGCGTACACCGCCTCAGAAAGTGCAGAACTTATGAAACCAATACTCCTAGCTTTAGCTCTCCCCGCTGTCGCCCTCACGGGTTGTTCCACCTACGTGGGTGACGCCGGCCCCGGCTATTATGGCGGCGGCTATTACGCGGATGGCCCGTATTATGGCAGTCCGGCGGTCGTCGATGTGGGCATCGGCGGAGGTTATTACGGCGGTGGCGGCTACTACCATCATGGTGGGGGTTATCACCACTATGACAGCGGCTATCACCACAACGGCAGCAATGTGGCTTTTCACAGCGCCTCGCATGGCAGCGGTGCACGTTTTGCAGGCGCCGGGCACTCGGGCGGCGTAAGCCACTCCGCAGCGTCTGCGTCCATGGGCCATGCCGGCGGTGGCGGCGGCGGGCATTCCGGCGGCGGGCACAGATAATCTTCGGAGGGGACGGCCTCAGGCCCGACCCCTTAAAGAGCCAATCGCGGAGAAATCAGGGTCGGGCCGGAGTCCGACCCTCTGAGGAAGTTAATCCTTCTTCGCCCCGCGATAATGGAGAACTTTTACCTTCTCCAACGTGACCAGCCCGCCGGTAACTATGCCGTCGAGAATCGGTAGGAACCCATTGATCGACGCCTCGCTATCCACAATCTCAATCACGATCGGCAAATCGGTCGAGAGGTTCAAAATCTTCGCCGTATGCAGGCGGCTGGTCTTCCCAAACCCCATCGGCCCGCGCAAAACGGTCGCGCCGCCGAGATGCATTTCCCGCGCCTTCAGCACGATCGCCTCGACGAGCGGCTTACCCTCCCAGCGATCGCTTTCGCCAATGAAGATTCGAAGCAGAACGGCGTCTTCGGGAATTTGCATAAGCGTTACCTCACTTGATTCATCCACGCGGCCAGCATCGCGCCAAGCCACACGCCCACTAAACATAGCACAACCGAGATCAGCACGTTGGCCGCTGCGGCGCCGAGTTGCCCAGCCTGCGCCAGCGACAGCGTCTGCCAGCTAAAGGACGAGAAGGTGGTGTACCCGCCCAGGATGCCGATGGTAATGAAATTGCGCGTCAGCGGGGAGATCATCCACCGGCCTTCCGCCGTCGTGATGGTGAAGATAAACCCGATGATGAAGCATCCGGTGATATTCACGATGATCGTGCCCCACGGAAAGATCGGCCCGGTGCCTTTCGTCATGCCGCTATCGATGAAGCTGCCAACGCCAAAGCGCAGCATGCTCCCCAGCGCGCCGCCGAGGCCGATGACGAGGTATTGGATGAGGAGAGGCATCAGCGACTTATTTAAGAGCGGATTGCTTCCCAGTCAACTTTGGCGCATAGTGGACGGCCCATGAACTCGTATCGTCTTGCGGTTGTCGGCGCCACGGGCGCGGTTGGTCAGGAAATCCTGCGCACGCTGGAGCGGCGCAAATTTCCGGTCAGCCACTTGAAGCCGCTCGCCTCGTCGCGCTCGCTGGGCAAGACGGTCGAGTTCCACGGCAAGAAGCTGCCGATCGAAGAGCTGCGCGCGTCGGCCTTTGCCGATGTCGACTTCGCGCTCTTCAGCGCCGGGGCCACGCGCTCACGCGAGTTCGCCGAGGCGTGCAAGAAGGCCGGCGCGGTGATGATCGATAACTCGTCCGCGTTCCGCATGAAGGACGATGTGCCGCTCGTCGTGCCGGAGATCAACCCGGGCGACTTGAAGAACCACAAGGGCATCATCGCCGTGCCGAATTGCTCGGCGATCATCATGGGCGTGCCGCTGTGGCCGCTGCACCAGGCGGCGGGGATCGAGCGCATCATCGTATCGACGTACCAGAGCGCAAGCGGCGCGGGCGCGCAGGCGATGGCGGAGCTGGAATCCCAGGCGCGCGCCTACGCGAAGGGCGAGGAACTGAAGCGCGAGATCTTCCCGCACCAGATCGCGTTCAACGTTTTCTCGCACAACACGGCCATCGCCGCGAACGGGTATAACGAGGAGGAGAACAAGGTTGTCGAGGAGACGCGGAAGATTTTCCACGAGCCGGAATTGCCGATCGTCGCGACCTGCATCCGCGTGCCGGTGCTGCGGGCGCATAGCGAGTCCATCGTCATCGAGACGAAGCGGGCGCTTTCGCCGGAGGAAGCGCGCGAAATCCTGAGCCAGGCACCGGGCGTGAAGGTGGTCGATAGCCGCGAGAAGAACCACTTCCCAATGCCGCTGGAAGCGAGCGGCCAATACGACGTGCTGGTCGGCCGCATCCGCAAGGACCTGTCGCATCCGCGCGGGCTGGCGCTCTTCGTCGCGGGCGATCAATTGCTCAAGGGCGCGGCGTGGAATGCGGTGCAGATCCTTGAGGAGCTGGTGAAGTAGCGCCTTTCCCAGTTTTGCTAAATTTCCAATATTTTTAGCAAATTTAGAAAGCGCAGCAAACGGTGGAAGCCCGTTTGACCGCCGGCGATGCGCGACCGATATTAACCGATGGCCATCGCCACGATCAACCCCGCGACGGGAGAACTGCTGCGGAAGTTCGACGCGCTTTCCGAGGCGGAACTCGAAATGAAACTCGCGCGGGCCGAGTCGGCTTTCGCGCGGCACCGGCTGACCACCTTCGCCGAGCGCGCGGAGAAGATGAACGCCGCCGCGGAAATCCTCGAGGCTGAGCAGGACCGGCTCGCCTGGCTGATGACGCTGGAGATGGGCAAGCCGCTGGCGCAGGCGCGCGCCGAGGCGATGAAGTGCGCCGCGGGTTGCCGCTACTACGCGAAGCACGCGGAGCGGTTGCTGGCCGACGAGCCGGTACCCGATGCCGACGGGAACTGCTTCGTGCGTTACGAGCCGATCGGCCCGGTGCTCGCGCTGATGCCGTGGAATTTTCCGTTCTGGCAGGTCTTGCGCTTCGCCGCGCCGGCGTTGATGGCGGGAAATGTCGGCCTGCTCAAGCACGCGAACAACGTGCCGCAGTGCGCCATCGCGCTGGAGGAACTTTTCCTGCGCGCGGGTTTTCCGGAGGGCTGTTTCCAAAACCTGCTCATCGAGATCGAGACGATCGAGCGGGTCATCGCCGATCCGCGCGTGGCGGCGGTGACGTTGACGGGCAGCGTGGCCGCAGGCCGCGCGGTGGCGGCGCAGGCAGGCAAACATCTCAAGCGCACGGTGCTCGAGTTGGGCGGTAGCGATGCCTTCGTCGTGATGCCGAGTGCGTCGCTAAAAGAAACGGTGGAGCAGGCCGTCACCGCGCGGGTGCAGAACAACGGCCAGTCGTGCATCGCCGCGAAGCGGTTCATCGTGCATGCGGAA
>CAZZWT010000290.1:0-4191 GCA_964657775.1 uncultured Candidatus Methylacidiphilales bacterium
TGAGGTTGAGGGCGGGGATGAGGAAGAGGGGGTCGTAGCCGAAGCCGTCGGCGCCCCGTGGAGATGGAGGAGTTGCGCGAGTGGGTGCAGGAAAATCGCGCCGGCATCGGCTCCGAAGTTCGCCGCGATGAACCCGGCTCGCCGTGGCAGGCGTGGCAGAGTTATCCCGAGCTTATCGCCCTGCTGGCCGAGACCAACGCCACTGCGCCCGTGCCCGGTGCGCCGGAGCAGACCGTTGCCCCCGTCTGGCGCCGAACCGTGGCGTACCTCATGGACTCCACGCTCCTCTACATTTTTCTCAGCCCTTTGCTCTCCGCGATCATCCCGACGCAGGAGCTCGTGGACATCATGTCCAACCCCAACTCGATGCAAGCCATGCAGCAGCCGATGTTTCAGCTCTTCGTTGCCTTTGTCATCATCGAGAATGCGTGTCTCATTCTTTACTTCACGATCTGCACCTCGCTCTACGGCCGCACGCCCGCCAAAGCGCTGCTCCGCATCAAGGTGGTCGATCCCACCGGTCGGAAGCCGACTTGGCCCAAGGCGTTTGTCCGCTCGTTAACCCTGGTGATCTCGATCAGCTTACTTTTCCCTCTCGCCTACGTTTTTATGAACCCGCACCGGCGAGCGCTGCACGATGTGGTGGCCGACACCTGCGTGGTCAATAATCCATGAAGAAAAAGCCGGCCTCGAAAGCAATCGCGCAGCGGCCACGCACGCGCGCGCGCCGCTTGCGGCTCGGCATTTATGGCGGCACGTTCGATCCCGTTCATCATGGCCACCTGCTCCTCGCGCGCGATGTGCTGGAGCAACTCCGTTTCGACGCCATCCTCTTCGTCCCCTGCGCGCAATCGCCCTTCAAGCATCGCAAGCCACGCGTGACCGATGCGCAGCGCCTCGCCATGCTGCGCCTGGCCGTGAAGGGGAATCCACGGTTCTGGCTCACGCGCTGCGAACTCGACCGCCCCGCGCCTTCCTACGCCGTCGATACCGCGCAGGAAATCCAGGAAGCCTTCCCGCGCGCGGAGCTTTTCTGGCTCATCGGCGCCGATCAACTGGCCGAGCTCGACCGCTGGCATCGGGCCGCGGACCTGCGCCGGCTGGTCACTTTCGTCCTCCTGCCGCGCACGGACGGGGCCGAGGCCGCCGTGCCCAAGGGCGTTCTAAGCTTGCCGCAGCCCCGGCGAGTCGATATATCTGCCACTGAAATTCGTCACCGCGTGAAATCCCGTCAGCCGATCGATCACCTCGTCCCCGCACCGATCGCGGCCTACATCAAGCGTCACGGTCTCTACCTTTCCTAGGATTCTCATGGCCAAAAAAGCAACCAAAGCAACCCCCGTCGAAGACACCAGCGCCTTGGACCTCGCGCGCCAATGCGTCGCGGGCGCGCTGGATAAAAAAGCGCTCGACCCGATCATCCTCGATCTGCGCCAGATTTCGTCCATCACCGATTACCTCGTCGTCTGCGCCGCCCAATCGGAGCCGCAGATCAAGGCCATCGCCAACGGCGTGGAGCAATCCGTGAAGGAAGCGCTGGAACGCCGCCCACTCGCGGTGGATGGCTTTCCGACCAGCCAGTGGATCGTGGTCGATTACGGCGACGTGATGTTCCATATTTTCCACGAGGCCAAGCGGGGCGTCTACGCGCTGGAGGATTTGTGGAGCGACGCGCCGCAGGTCAGTACGCTCCCGGCGAAATAAGCCCTTGCGCATCGTGGCCATGCCCGTCGCGGCTTGCATTTCCCTCGTTAACCCAAATGGAGTTGGGGAGCGAGGGAATTAATTAACGGATAGCCGTCCCGTCCGCGCGACGATACTGTGCCCCGTTATGCGTCGCCTCCTCCTCATCGGTCTCGGCATCGTCGTCCTCCTGCTCGTTGCCGGTCTGGCCATTGGCGCTTGGTGGGTCAAATCCTTCATCCATTCCGACGCGTTTCGCCACGACCTCGAAACGCGCGCCGGCGACCAACTCCACGGCACGGTCGCAATCCAGCAGATCGATTGGAACAGTTGGAACGCCTTTCAGCTCGACGGCCTCGCCACCAAGCTCGTCACCGACCAGGGCACCGTCGTCACGCAGGTCGAAAGCGTCAAGTGCACCTACTCGCTCTCCGCGTTGCTCAAACAACGCATCTACCTCCACGGCCTCACCCTCACCAAGCCGCACATCACCCTCACGCAACAGCCGCCGCCCAGCGTCACCACGCCGCCGCCGCCAGTGCCTGCCAAGGCCAACAAGGCCACACCCGCGGAGGCGCAAAGCGGCAACACCGCGCCCATCCACTTCATGCTGGAGCTGGCCAAAATCATCGACGGCGAAATCACAATCAAAGACAGCACCGGCGCCGACAAGGCCGATCTCCAGGGCGTGCAAGTCACGGCCAATGCGGGCGGCTATTTCATCGGCCAGGAAGCGACCGGCATGCTCAATATCTCAAAAATCGCGCTGCCGCAGAACATCGCCTGCACCGATTTTTCCACGCCCTTCACCTTCCGCGACAACGCCTATTCCGCCTCGGATATCAAGGGCAACGCGTTATCGGGGCAATTCACCGGCAACTACCAGCTCGAGCCCGGCGCCGCCTCAGTCCTCGCCATCAACGCCACCAACATCGACATGGCGCAGGTGGGTCAGGCCGCCAAGCCCGGCGCGCCCACCCGGCTCAGCGGCACGCTCGCGCTGCAAAGCACGTGGACTGCCGTGGAGACCGGCAAGCTCACCGGCCAGGGCACCGCGCAGATCGCCAACGCTAAGCTCGTCGGCGACCCGCTCATCAACGAACTGGCCGACGCCTTCCGCGTTCCGGAAATGCACGACCCGGACCTGTCCGACATCACCCTCCAGTTCCAGGTCGCCAACGGCACGACGCACTTCGAGAACCTCAAGATCGTCTCCGCCAGCTTCGAGATGAACGGCAGCGGCGACATCGACCCGAAGGGCAACCTCAACGCCGACATGCTGCTCACGCTCCACGCCGACGCCTACGCCAGGATTCCGCCGATCGCCAAAACCGCCTTCACGCCACTGCCCGACGGCGGCGGCTCAATTCCCTTCAAGCTCAGCGGCACGACGGAACATCCCCAGGCCGACAACCTGACCAAGGCATTCATCTCCGGCTCCAAGGCGCAGAAATCGATTCAGAACGCCTTCGAGAAGCTCTTCAAGTAAGCCGGCGGATTCGCCGCCTACTCCGTCTTGGACTTCTCCGCCTCGGCCCGCTCGGCGTAACGCTCGAAGCGGTTGGAGAGAATAAAGAAGGTCGGCGCCCACAGTCCCACGAAAATGCCAAAGCGCTCGGCATGGGCGGGTTCGGCCTTTTCGTTCTTAATCGCCCAGATGGCGATCGAGGCTGCGATGCTGGCAAAGCCGGCCAGGAAACAGCCATCGCTTAAAACACGAAGCTGTTCGGGGTTGGTTTTCTTCAAGGAATCCGAGGTGACTTGTGTGATTTGATTGGGCATGGGTCAAGGTCAGGCAGAAATCGCCGACCGCAACCGATAGTTTGGTTACAATTGGAAGATATTAGTTCCACCCGCCGCCCGATCGAAATTCTGATGCGCCAAGGCGGCCGCCGGATTTCCCCCCACGACCCACGAGCGCCCAATGAGAGGACACCAATCAGTGAACAAAAGAATTCTTTTTATTGACATATACACCACAAAAGTTACATTCGCTTTCTAACCTTAACCCTGAACCTCACCCGCACCGAAAAAAGAAAATTCCCCCCATCCGCAAACAGGCGATAATCCCCAGTTCCCGAACCTTTCCCTAAAATTTCGTCCCTTCGCTAAAATCTTGTAACTTGGTCTGCCTTTAAAAAATTCCGTCCATCCCCTTTTTCCGTCACTATCCTCTTCGCTATGACCTCCTCCGCCATCCGCCAGTCGTTCCTCGATTTCTTCCGGGAAAAGCAGCACACCATCGTCCCCTCCAGCTCGCTGCTGCCCGACTCGCCCAATTTGCTTTTCACCAATGCGGGCATGAACCAGTTCGTGCCCATCTTCCTCGGCCAAGCGCCGTGCCCGTACAGCCCGCCGCGCGCCGCCGATACGCAAAAGTGCATCCGCGCCGGCGGCAAGCATAACGATCTGGAGGATGTCGGCTTCGACACCTACCACCACACCATGTTCGAGATGCTGGGCAACTGGTCCTTCGGCAATTACTTCAAGAAGGAAGCGATCGAATGG
>CAZZWT010000291.1:0-4178 GCA_964657775.1 uncultured Candidatus Methylacidiphilales bacterium
GGCGCAAGGGCCTGCGCCGGCTACCTTTTGGGGCGGGCGCGTTCTGCTTAGGCTACGGCCTGCTTCAACTCCGCCATGGTGAAGAGAGGTGTGAGCGTGAGGTCGATCTTGCCGAGGTTGGCGGTGGCTTTGCCCTCGGTCTGACGATCGATGACGCAGACAACCTCGGAGAGAATCGCGCCTTCCTCGCGCAGGGCCTTGGCGGCATCGAGGATCGCGCCGCCGGAGGTGACCACGTCCTCGACGATAAGCAATTTGCGTCCGCGCACCTGGCCGCCCTCGGCGATCTTGCAGGTGCCGTATTCCTTCGCTTGCTTGCGGACGAAGAGCACGGGCAGGCCGGTCAATTGTGAGATCATGGTGGCGATCGGGATGCCGCCCATTTCCAGGCCCGCCAGCGCGTCGATGCCTTCGGGCACCAGCTTCACCATGGCTTCCGCGATCGCCTTGAGCAGCGCCGGGTCGGCCTCGAAGAGATATTTGTCGAAGTACTCCGAGCTGCGCGCGCCGGAGCGGAGCAGGAAGTCGCCCGTGATGTGGGCGGTGTCGTAAATGCGCTTGGCCAGTGGCGTGTTGTCGGGCATGTCAGCTCCTCGCCTGGGCGATGACTTCGATTTCCACGCGCGCGTCCTTGGGCAGGCGCGCGACCTGCACGGTCGAGCGCGCCGGCGGCGTGCCGGTGAAGTGCTTGGCGTAAACGGCGTTCATGGCCGCGAATTCCTCCATGTCGGCGAGGAAAACGGTGGCCTTCACGACGTCGCTGAGATCGAGCCCCTGAGAGCCGAGCAGCGCCTTGATATTGGCGATGCATTGCTCGGCCTGCTCGGTAATGCCGCCGTCGCAGAACTTGCCCGTGTCGCGCACGAGCGGAATCTGACCGGCGAGGAAAATGAAGTTACCTGCGCCGATGCCCTGCGAGTAGGGGCCAACGGCGGGCGGTGCGTCGGGTGAGGTGATGACGGTGCGTGTGCTCATAAATTAGAGTGGGGAGGAATTACGACGGGATAACGGAATGAACGGAAGTTTGAAGGGGTGAGGATCGACTAGGAGTTATCGACCGTTTCATCTTTTAATCCTATGAAAACTGCCGCCCTGCCTATCCCGTTCACTCCGCTATCCCGTCAAAATTCGGATCACTTCACTTCCTCGTACCAGGCCATTTGGATCGATTCGAGGATCGACTCGCTCGATTTCTCGGGATCGTCGCCGAATTCTTCCAATTCCGTGACGAGCTTGTGCAGTTTCGGGAAGCTGAGTTTCAGCGGATCCTGCTCGGGGTGCGCATCGATCAGCGCGTAGGCGATGTCGTCGGTGTCTTTCCAAGTCAATTTTTGTGGCATTCCCCAACGGATAGCGAAGCCACCGGAGGTGTCAACGCTCGCGCCAACCGCGGCCAGCTTTTCTTCGTGCGGTGCGGGAGCCGGAGCGGTAGGTGCGGATACCTCGACATGTTTTTCGACCTGGTCAGGAACGTGAGCAACGGGCGCGACCGGCTTTTCCTCGATCACCGATTCCGGCGTCAGGATCGGGTCATCCACGATTTCGCCATTCTCTTCGCCATCGTATTTATGCAGGCCGTTTGAGTAGGAACTCGTGCCGCTGACGCCGGGCAGCAAATGCACGCCGTCATTCGGGCGCGCACCTTCCTGCAAGAGCAGCGCAGCGGGCGTCTCAGCGCGGCCCGCCAGCAGGTAGGAGCTTTGGCGATCAAGCGGAATGAGGAACGCGGTGAGGGCGTCCTTCCACGTGCCTTCGACCCAGTAGGGATCGCGCGAGAAATTGCCGCTCATGTCGAACTCGGCCCAAAGCCATGTGTAACTGCCAACCGCCTCGGCAAAGCCGCCGTTTTGCGCCACGACCAGCGAGGTGCGCTCGCCGGGGATGTGCTCGATCTGGCAGACCAGTTCGCCGCCGTTCTGCAGGTTCCAACGCAGGTCCCAATAAACGTTCGGGTCGATGATCCAACTGCGCCCGTGATCGCGGACCATCAGCGCCAGCGCCTGCGAAAATTGGCGCCACTCCTTTTCGTTCCACGACGGCGGCTGAAGAATTTCCTTCGCGCGCTTAAGGCGAACGCGCCACTCCGCGAGGATCCGCTGCAATTCAACCGGCGACATCATCGAAGATTTGGTGAATCAGAGGAAAATCAATATTTCTGGACGGTCTGCCGGGCTTCGACTTTGTTCAGGCGCGCGCGAATGGCGGCCGTCTCCTGCGCCCGCGCGGCCTTCTCGGCCTTGATCGCGGCGTCGGTCGCGGTCGAGGAGGTGAGCAACTGGTTAAGCGTCTCCTGCTGCTTCATAATCACTTCCTGCTGGCGCGTGATCTGCGCTTGCGCGGCGGTCAACTGGTCCTGCGTGGCGGAAAGCTTGGCGCTCAGGTCGTTGGTCAGCTTCGTGTAGTGGGCGTCGAGATCGGCCACCGTGGAGCTCTGCTCATGCAGTTGCTTGAAGATGACGTCAGCGCCATAGATGGCCAGGCCCGCGCTGATGACGAAGAACGCGATCAGCCCGTAAACGACATAGGACAAAATGCTGCCGACCGATTTTTGCTCGCGCGACTGGCGCTCCACATTGGCGCGGTAATCGACATTGACGGAAGGACGCGAACCGGGCGCCGTCGTCGTGGCAACGCGCTGCGGCGTCGAGGCGGAAGTGGGGATGGTTTTCATGGGAGTGGGAGTTTCCGCTGTTGAGATGTTATCCGCTGGGGAAGTTTCCGCCTTGGCGGTGGGTTCCGTTTTTGCTGGTGCCGATTTCACTGGTTCTGTCTGGGCCGGCTCAACTTTTGCCGGTTCCGTCTTGCGCGTGGGGGACGTGTAGTAAAGCGTAGCGGGACGCGTGCCATGCGGCGAACTCGCAGTCGGCGTGGCCGTGGAGGCGATCTTGGGCGTCGCGCTTGTCGTCGTGGCAGTCACGGAGGTGAGCGGGATCGTCCGGGGCGGGGCGACAGGCACCTCGGCAGCCTTCACCGCCGGCTTCGTGGTCGCCTTGGCGATAATTTCATCGGCCTTCACGGCGACCGGCTTGCTGGCCTGCTCAACCGTAATGGGCGGCGCTTCCCGAGCAAGTTCCCGCGCGGCGGGCAGGGCGGCGGGGTTGGGCTTGATCAGGCCGGGGACTTTCGTCCTCAGGTTTCGCTTCTTCATCCGGGGCGCCTCGGTCCCGGCTTCGGCGAAATTGAACTCAGCGGCAGGCGCATCGCTTGGACTGGCAGGGATTGGATTTTCCGGCATAACCCATTATGAAATAAACCCCCCGGTAGGCAGCTTCAAGACATAAACGAAAATCGACGAAGATTTCGCGAACTTTTTGTTACAGGATAAAGAGTAAATAGTGGTCGAAAGTAAAATCACCTCATCTTACCGCTTGGCAAAAGCAAGGCGCGAGGCACACTTTTTTAATTCCCCCGAATGCGTCGCGACGAATCTCATTGGAATAAAAGCTGCATCAGGTATCCGTGTGCCGGTGGCGCGGTGGCCACCGATGATTTAGATTAAAGCCCGGTCTTGCGTTGTAACCTTTGATGAAACTGATCGCCTACCAGTCTTACGAGTACAATTGCCAGAAGCTGGTGCCGGCCGCGCGCACCCGCGAGTGGATGGACAAGACGCCGGATTCGTTTGCCTACCACTGCCTGCCGCTCGTCATGGCCAACAGCCTGGGCTGGTTTGTCATCAATGACATTCCCTGCGAAATGGAGTGGGATGGCACCGAGCCCTCCGACGGCCTCAAAATCTGGCCCACCGAGGAGCTGACCGAGGTCCAGAAGCACTATCTGCCGACCTCGCACTTCGGCTCGGGCGTCATCACGTTTCACGCCGAGTTCATGTTCTGGACGGAGGAGAAAATCAGCCTCATCACCAAGGGCCCGGCCAACATGCCGAAGCACGGCATTGTCTCGCTGGAAGGCGTGGTTGAAACCGACTGGCTGCCCTACCCCTTCACCATGAACTGGAAGATGACCGCGAAGAACACGCGCGTGCGCTTCGAGCGTGGCGAGCCGATCGCGCAGATCATCCCGTACCCGGCCGACCTGCTCAGCACCGTGGAGCCCGAGGTGCGCATGCTCGAGTCGAATCCCGAGCTGATGGCCAAATTCGAGGACTACCGCAAGAAACGCGGCGTCTTCAACGAGAAGTTCAAGTACGACGGCGACAAGCGCCAGAAGTATTATGT
>CAZZWT010000292.1:0-4171 GCA_964657775.1 uncultured Candidatus Methylacidiphilales bacterium
CGGCGCGAGGCCCGCGAGCTGCGCCAGCTGGTCCGCCCAGGCGCCCGCGGCGTTGACCACGATGTGCGCGACCTGCGCATGCAATTTCTTCTGCAGCTCGTGCAGCATCAACGGCAGGTTTTCCACATGCACTAGCCTCCCGTGCGCGTTAAGCACCTCGACAAACCGGCTCATGTGGGTGCCTTTGAAATCCTTCGGCAGATCAACGAGCAGGCTCATGCGTGCAACAGTGTCCTGCGTCACGTGGTGCTTGTCGCGCACCTCGATGGGGTGCAGCAGCCCCTTGACGCCGACCTTATCGATGGCGAGCTGGCGCGAATCGGCCTGGCTCTGCGTATCGGCCAGCGCGGGCACCTCCACTGGCGGGAGGCGGGGCGGATTTAGCGTTCCTTTATTCATCTTTAGATATTACCTTAAATAGGCCGAATGACAAACCTTGGGAATATCCGGAGCATCCCGATCTTCCTATCATTCGTATCACTACGACCGGGATTAAGCCGGCTAATTTGCATTTCCCAGAATCAACGCCAGCGTATCTGTAAATAACCCCAACCGGAGAATCCATGCACGCCAACGCCAGAACGTTTCCCGCCTTCAGCCTGACCCGCCTTCTCACCACTGTTTTCGCACCCAAGGGCGGCGAACGCGTGGCCATTTTGATCGATCTCGAAGACCCCGCAGAAGTGAAGGATTTCGCTTTTCTGAAGAACCCGAAATACAGCATCCAGAAGCATGGGTATGAGACTTTTTACCAAGGCCTGCACAACGGCGGCGCGAAGGAAATGGGCCTCAAAGGCGGCGAGCTTTTTGCCTATAAGATCACGGGCGGCAGCAATCTCGATTTGCCTGATCGCGCCGTCACGCCCGAGGGCAAAGAAGTCAGCCTGGAGAAGGACGTTTACCCGAATTACGACATCATTCTTTGCATCTCGACCTACTCGGCCACGGCGCCGCTGACCGCTTTTGCGAAGCAGTTCGGCTTCCGCGGCGCCACGCTGCATGGCCTGAACGAAATCATTTTGAGTAGCGGCCTGGCCGTCGATTACAACGAGGTGAGCAAGCAGGCGGAGAAGTTGCGCCTCGGCCTGACGAAGGCCGATTGGTTCGAGGTCGATTTCGCCACGGGCGGCAAGACCTACACGCTGAAACTGATCATCAATAACCAGGAAGCGCAAAAGAGCCACGGCATGTGTCGCGGGCCGGAGGCGGATGTTGCCAATCTGCCCGCCGGCGAAGTCTACTACGTGCCGGAGGGCGCGGAGGGCCAGTTCCCGATGCGCTACGAGACGGGCACGATTGCGCTGATGGACGTGAAGGGTGGACGCATCACGAAGGCGACGCTGCTGAAGGGCGAGCAGGCCGAGGTCGATGCGCATAATGCGAAGCTGATCAGCGATCCAGTCACGGGCGAAATCGGCGAGCTTGGTTTCGGCACGCAGGATCTGCCGGTCTCCGGTCGCGATATCCAGGACGAAAAGGTGCTCGGCACGATGCACGTCGCCACGGGACGCAGCGATCATCTCGGCGGTCACTTGGTCCCGAAGCTCTTCAAGAACGCGAAGAATGCGACGCATGACGACATTCTTTTCTCGCCGGCGAAGACGCCCGAAATTGAAGTCGCCCAAGTCCGCATGCAGCGCGATGGCAAGACGGAAGTCGTGCTGGAGCATTTCCGGCCCGCGCCCTATCTCCAGAAATTGATCGACTAGTAGCGCGAAGCGAATCCCCCCATGTAGCGGCGGCTATTCACCGGCGGTCATAGACCGCCGCTACATTTTGGGAGTAGGCCGCAAGCGCCATCTCCATTCCCGCCGCCTTGTGCAGCGTCTCCTCATACTCGCGCGCGGGGATTGAACCAGCGGTTATGCCACTTCCGACGGAGAAGTGAAGTTGGTCGCCTTCCTGCACCATCGTGCGGATAGCGATGCTAAAGGCAGCGTCGCCGTTGTCGTCGAAGTAGCCGATAAGGCCGGTGTAGATGCCGCGCGCGCAGGGCTCGAGTTCCCGGATGATCTCGCACGCGCGCTTCTTCGGCGCGCCGCTGATGGAGCCGCCGGGGATGCAAGCACGCACCGCATCGAGCGCGTCGATGCCGGGGCGCAGCATGCCCTCGATGGTGGAAACGAGATGGAAGACTTGCGCGTAGCGTTCGAGTTGCACGAGCTGCGTGACGGTGACGCTGCCGTATTCACAGATCTGGCCGAGGTCGTTGCGCTCCAGATCGGTGATCATGACCAGTTCGGCGAGTTCCTTGGGATCGGTCAGCAGTTCGAAGGCGAGTTGCTCGTCGCGCACGGGATCGCGGCTGCGCGGGCGCGTGCCTTTGATCGGGCGCGTGGTGATATGTCGGCCGCGGATGCGCAAGAAAAGCTCGGGCGATGCGGAGAGGATTTTGGTTTCGCCGAAGTCGAGAAAGGCGCCGCCCGGCGCGGGGCTCCGAGCGAGCAGGTGCTCGAAGAGGCGGTAGGGGTTGCCATCGAAAACGGTGGTGAATTTCTGGGCGAGGTTGACCTGGTAGATGTCGCCGGCGGCGATGTAGTCCTGCGCGCGGGCGACGCGGGCTTCGAATTCGGCGCGGGTTTGATTGGCGGACCAGTGATAGCCGTCGCCGTCTGACGAGTCTGCCGGGTGACAGGTTCGTTCGCTTTCGCAACCCGAAAAGAGGTTGCGTTCACCTTCCGAGCCCCGCGCCCGGAGGTCGCGGGCTACCTCTCGCCGCTCTTGCCATAACGCGCTGTGGCCATTCTCCCGCAGCACGCTGATCTTCGGAAACCATGCGAAACGGAATGCACCTTCGTACGTGATGTAGCCGACCGCCGCGCTTTGCGGATGCACGGAATCGCGGCCCGTCCTGCGGCGGCGCGCCAGGACTTCGCGCAGCTTGCCCCAATCGTCCGGGCCACCCGTGACGATTTCCTCCGGCTCCGCGGCCTGCAGGATCGCGCCGGGATCGTTCCAGGAATTGAGGGAGAGAAAGGGGGTCATACGGGAGCAGCGGACGATTTACGCCGCGCACGGGAAAGTGTCGATGGGAAAAGCCGGTTCCGCAAATGGAGCACGGGCATTTCCAGCGCCTCCGAAAGCAGCGTGCCGACGGCGAGGCTGACGGTGACGAAGAAGAGAAGGCTGAGCGGTCCGCGCTGCGGCACCAGTGGATCGACCAGCCACTGCAACAGCGGCAAATGCCAGAGGTAGATGCTGTAGGAATGCTTGCCGAAATAATCGAACGGTACGACGAACCAACGTGCGGCCCCAGTAGGGAACGGCAACTCCACCGCGAGGAGGAGAATCAAACCGAAGCCGAGATAATTGAGCGTAGGGACGAAGGGCGTCCACAGGTTGGGATGCGGTTGCCAGATGCAGGCGGACGGGGAGACGAGCAGCAAGCCGAGGATGAACCAGAGGATTTTCCCGCGCCGGAAAAGAGCCAGCGACTGGTCATGATAGGTGAAGAGATAACGCAGGAGCACGCCCGCCGCGAGGACATCGAGGTGAAGATGCGTTGGCTCGATCTCGCGATGATAATTAAGGTTACCCTTGCGCACGTAACAGTTGATGACCCGCGCGACGAGGACGGCCACGAGCACACCGACCAGGATCCATGGCAGCCGTTTCAGCCAGTCGGCTTTCCCGTTCGAGGCCAGCCAGCCGAGCAACAGCGCGAGCAGGATATAGAAGTGGACCTCGACGGCCAGCGTCCACGCGTGGGACCACTCACCGGCGCGATAACTTTGCAGAAAGAAGAGGTCGTGCACGAGATGGGTGCCGTTGAATCTCTGCCCGAGAATCTTTTCGTAGATGAGCGTAACGAGGATGAGGAGGTAGAACGCGGGCACGATTTTGAACGCGCGCCGGATGAGGAAGCGGCGGATGTCGAGCGTGCCGGTCGCGTCGTGCTCATCGAAAAGCAGTCCGGAGACGAGGAAGCCGCTGAGGACGAAGAAGAGATCGACGCCGGCCCAGCCAAAATTTTCCGCCCACTTGCCGACGCTGGACCAGATGCCCGGCAGCGCCGCGGTGGGATAGCCGCAGTGGGCGACCATGACGAGCGCAATGGCGAGGAATCGGACGCAATCGAACCAGGGAAAGCGTCTCATATCGCGGTAATTAAACCCCGCGCCGAATAAAAACGACGAGTACAAAGTTGAGCGGTCGCGTTCATTCGGGTGGC
>CAZZWT010000293.1:0-4170 GCA_964657775.1 uncultured Candidatus Methylacidiphilales bacterium
CCTCCCCCGACACGCGCGAGCTCATCCTCAACGCGGCCGGACGCATTTTTGCCCAGAACGGTTTCCACGCCACCACCGTGCGCCACATCACCCGCGAGGCCGGCGCCAATCTCGCCGCGGTCAACTATCACTTCCGCGACAAGCAGGAACTCTACCTCCACGTCCTGAAGCGCGCCTACCAATCCGCCTCCAGCACCGCCGCCGCCGAGGTTGCCGGGCCCGCGCCGCTTCGCCTGCGCACCTTCATTTTCAGCTTTCTGGCTTACCTGCTCGACCCGAAACGGCCGCAGTGGCACGGCGTCCTCATCGCGCGCGAAATGGCGCAACCCACGCCCGCGCTCGATCGCCTCGTCGCCGAATCGATTCGCCCGGTCAAGCAACGCATCGCCGGCATCGTGCGCGCCATTCTGGGCCCCAAAGCCAGCGACCAACAGGTAGGCCTCGCCTGTCTCAGCATCATCGGCCAGTGTCTGCACTACGTGCATTGCCGTGAAATGATCTCGCGTCTCTTTCCCAAGGGCAACGAGCTTTCCCGCGACGTTGAGACACTTGCCACCCATATCCACGCTTTTTCCCTGGCCGGCCTGTCCGCCATGAAGAAGGCCTCCGCCCCAAACCCGCTCCGCCACGCGCACAACCGACTCGCCCTATGACCGCCGAACCGAAGAAAACCGAAACCGCCCCACCCGCCGAGGCACCGAACCCGCGCAAAACGATGATCATCCGTGTCGCGCTCGGATCGGTCATCCTCGTCGCCTTGATCGTCGGCCTCTATTTTTTTATCCACTCGTTTTATTATGAATCGACCGATGACGCCTTTGTCGAAGCCCACGTCATTACCGTCGGCACCAAACTTTCTAATACCGTTCGCGATGTCCTCATCGACGACAATTACGAAGTCAAGAAAGGCGACCTTCTCGTCCAGATCGATCCGCGCGATTACCAGGTGCAGCTTGACTCGGCCCAAGCCAACTACGACAAGGCCAAGAGTGACTTCGACCGCAATGTCGCTCTGGCCAGCAGCCGCGCGATCTCGCAGGCCGATCTCGATGCGGCGCGCGCCACGTTCGATGTGGCCAAGGCCGCCCTCGACCAGGCCAAGCTGAACATGGAGTACACGCGCATCACCGCGCCCTTCGACGGCCGCATCACGCGCAAAGCCGTCGAGCCGGGCGACTACATCCAGACGGGCGAGACACTTTTTTCCATCGTGCCGCACGACATCTGGATCACGGCCAACTTCAAGGAAACGCAGCTCACCTACATGCAACCCGGCCAGCCCGTGACCATTCAAATCGACGCATTTCCCGGCAAGACCTTCAAGGGCCACGTCGATAGCCTGCAATCGGGCACCGGCGCGCGCTTCAGTTTGCTGCCGGCGGAAAATGCCACGGGTAATTACGTGAAGGTGGTCCAGCGCGTGCCGGTAAAAATCCGCTTTGACGAACCGCCGGAGGTGCAGGCCGCCTTCGCGCCCGGTCTCTCGGTCGAACCTGAGGTGAAAATTTCCGTGAAACCCGGCGACCCCGGTTACGTCGTGCCGGCCAATCATCTTCTGCAATGAGCACGGCCTCCGCAGCAGGCGCCCAGGACTTCGCCGGGGCGCCCGCGCGACCCCGCGCGATCAACCCGTGGATCGTCGCCGTGGTCGTCACCATGGCCACGTTCATGGAGCTGCTCGACACGACGATCGCCAACGTCGCGCTGCCCCACATCGCAGGCGGGCTCAGTTCCGGCATCGATGAGAGCACTTGGATTCTCACCAGCTACCTCGTCGCCAACGCCGTGGTGCTGCCGCTCAGCGCGTGGCTCAGCCGCTACTTCGGCCGGAAGCGATACTACATGAGCTGCGTCGCGCTCTTCACCGCCAGTTCGTTCCTGTGCGGCCTGGCGCCGAGCCTCGGCATGCTCATCTTTTTCCGCGTGCTGCAGGGGATCGGCGGCGGCGGACTCGCGCCCTCGGAGCAGGCCATCCTGGTCGATGCCTTTCCGGGCGCCAAGCGCGCCGGCGCCTTCGCGCTGTACAGCATGGCCATCGTCACCGCGCCGGCCATCGGGCCCACGCTCGGCGGCTACATCACGGATCACTTCGACTGGCGCTGGTGCTTTTACATCAACGTGCCGATCGGCCTGCTCTCGCTTTTCCTGTCGAACATCGTCGTCACCGATTCCGAGCAAATGAAAAAAGAGATGGAAGAAACGCGCGTCTCCAAGGCGAAAATCGATTTCGTGGGCATCGCATTTGTCGCGGTGGCGTTCGGCTGTCTCGAAGTCGTGCTCGACAAGGGCCAGCGCGACGACTGGTTCGAGTCGAACTTCATCATTATCTTTTTCCTCGTGGCCATGATTGCACTCGTCGGCGGCATCTGGTGGGAACTCACGGTGAAAGACCCGGTGGTGGACCTCACTTTGCTGCGCGAGCGCAACTTTGCCCTCGCGAATTTCTTTTACTTCATGTTTGGCTTCGTCCTCATCGGCAGCACCGTGCTCATCCCGCAGTTGTTGCAGGGCCTTTTCGGCTACACCGCCTATCAATCGGGCTGGGCGATTTCACCCGCAGCTTTCGTCGTCGTCTTTCTCGCGCCGCTGGTGGTGAAATTCATCTTCCCCAAATTTGGCGCGATGAAACTCATCGCCGCCAGCTTTCTCATCCAGGCCGTCGCGCTTTATAACTATAGCCAGCTCGACCTCAGCGCCGACTACGGCTCCTTCGTCCGCTGCCGTCTCATCCAGGGTTTCGGCGTCGCGTTTCTCTTCATCCCAGTCAGCGCCCTCGCCTACTCGTACCTGCCGAAGGAGCTCAACAACAAGGCGTCGAGCCTCACCAATCTTTTTCGCAATCTTGGCAGCAGCTTCGGCATCGCGTTCGTCACCACCATGCAGGCGCGGCGCGAGCAGGTGCACCAGAATTTTCTCATCGAGCATCTGCAGGCGGGCGACCCCAACGTCATCGCGCGGCTGCAATCCTTGGCGACGAATTTTGAGCACGGCGGGCTTACCAAGATTGACGCCCCACTCCACGCCCAGGCGCAGCTCTCCATGATCATGACCAACCAGGCGAGCATCCTCGGGTTCCTTGATGTGTTCTGGTTGCTGGCTTGGATTTCCGCCGGGTCGGCGATCCTAGCGTTCTTCATCCGGCCCTTCAGCGCGAGTGGCGCGCCACCGGCGGAGTAATTTTTATGGCGAGACACGCACTCCCTGCGTCCCCTCATGGGCGGCTGCCGATGGCCCGGCGCGGCGCTGGTCCCGCGGTTGGTCTCGCCCTCAACGTCAATGCCCGCGGCCTCGCTGCCTTCTCCGCGTGGCGATTTGTGCGAAATGAGGCATCCTAAGAGTTCAACCAACGAACAGTGACCATGGTCCCTTCCGCCACTCGGCACGAGCCGCCTCAATCTTAGTATGCCCGACTCCGAAAGTTTCCCTTTGCCTACTGCCATCGCCGACACGCGCATCAAGGATGAGATCCCTCCGCCCAGGCCGCAACCGGCCCCTGCCGCCATGGCGATCCTGTTCGCGCTCAGTTTTTCGCACATGATCAACGACATTCTCCAGTCGTTGGTCCCGGCCATCTACCCGCTGCTGAAGACGAACTTCGCGCTCAGCTTCACCCAAATTGGGCTCATCACCCTGACGAACCAGCTGACCGCCTCGCTGCTGCAACCACTGGTCGGCTTTTACACGGACCGTTTTCCCAAACCCTATTCGCTCGCCATCGGCATGGGCTCAACGCTCATCGGCATGGTGCTGCTTGGGCTGGCGGGGAGCTTCGAGATGATTCTCATCGCCGTGGCCTTCGTCGGCATCGGCTCGTCGGTCTTTCACCCGGAAGCCTCGCGGGTGGCGCGGTTGGCCTCGGGCGGGCGGCACGGCTTTGCGCAATCGCTCTTTCAAGTAGGCGGCAATGCCGGGACCTCATTCGGCCCGCTGCTGGCGGCGTTGATCATCGTGCCTTACGGCCAATGCGAGGTCATCTGGTTCTGCCTTGCGGCGCTGACTGGCATCATCGTCCTGACCAACGTCGGCCACTGGTACCGCGCGCGACTCGCCGTGCCCAAAAGCGCGGCCAAGGGTCATGCCGCCAGCAGCGGCCTCGCCCCACGCCAGGTTTATTTCGCCATTGGCATCCTGATGGTCCTCGTCTTCTCGAAATATTTTTACCTCACCAGC
>CAZZWT010000294.1:0-2447 GCA_964657775.1 uncultured Candidatus Methylacidiphilales bacterium
CGTGCTAGCTATAGCTGTCGGCGCGTTCTGGCTCAATACCTACATCCACTCCGCTGCATTTAAGACCGAGGTGGAGGCGCGCGCGTCGCAATCGATCGGCGGCCCGGTGACGGTGCAGGATGTCGATTTCAACATTTTCCAGGGCGTGAAGTTGAAGGGGCTCGTCACCCAGATCGACCCGAGCCATGACGGTGGGCAGGGCGCGTTGAAGGTGCAGGCCGCGAGCGTGAATTGCGGTTATTCGTGGAGCGATGTCCTCCAAGGCAAGCTGCGGCTGACCGGCATTTCCCTGGATCAGCCGCAAGTGGTGCTGACGAAGCAACACATCGCGCCGCCGGCCGCGCAGGCGTTGCCGGGTGGCCTGGATAGTGGCACGACGGCGGGCCCGGGCACGGCGATTGGCTTTCAGGTCACGCTCGATCGCGCGAAGGTGAGTGACGGCTCGCTGTCGATTCTCAACGCGGAGGGCGTGTCGATGATTGAGCTCAAGGGCATCAATGCCTCGGCCGATACGGCGGGTTATTTCTTTGGCAAGGATATCACCGGCACGCTCAAAATTGCCGACGCGCAGGCCTCCAATCTGCACGTGACCAAGTTCTCGACGCCGTTCACCTATCAGCAAAATGTACTCGAGGCGAAATCGTTCGAGGCCACGGCGTTCAGCGGTGACCTCGCCGGCGATTATCATCTCGAGGGCTCGTCGCCGTCGGTGCTGAATCTCAATGCGAAGGGGCTCGATGTCGCACAGGTGACGGCGGCGACTTCCTCCGGTTCATCCGCACGGTTGAGCGGCAAGCTGGCCCTGCAAAGCCGGTGGCTCAGCGCCGAATCGGGCGACCTGAACGGCGAGGGCGACGCGCAACTCACCGAGGGCAAGCTGGAGGGCGTGAGGATTCTGCAGGAAGTCGGGAGCGTGCTGAAGATCCAGGAACTGGAGGCGCCGATCATCACCAAGGCGCAAACCCATTTCGTGGTGCAGAACCGGCAGACGAAATTCATCGGGCTGCAGGTCGACTCGCCGCTCTTCAAGCTGACCGGCGACGGCACGGTCGCCTTCGACGGCGCGCTGAGCGCGAACCTCGTCCTGGTCCTCGGCCGCTCCGCCATGCAGCGGTTGCCCGAGGCCGCCGCGGCTTCCTTCGTGCAGCAACAAGACGGCTCCGGCTCCATCGCGTTCCAAGTCTCCGGCACGACCTCGAACCCGCAGACCGACCTCGCCATGCGCCTCCTGATGCAAAACAGGGAAATCAAAAACGTGATCAACAAGGCGTTGAACAAGTTTTTTCATTAGGCGGACCCTTGCTGAGACCAGGTGTTTTCGAAATTCGTCTAAATTTTCGATCTTTTTAGCGAATATTGGAAACGCAGCAAACGGTGCTCTACCCTGGTCTGCAGCTTTTGTGGGAAACTCCAGGCATGATCTTTACCTGCCTTGGCCTCTCGATCCTGAGAACGTCGCCAACCTTGTCCGCCGCGTCGTCTCACTTGGTCTCACCTGGTCTCAGGTGGTCTCGAGATATCTCACGTGGGCGGCCTAAAAAAATCCTGCTCAAGGCCCGTCGGGCCCGCTACCATCTCGTCTCCATGTCTGAAGTCCTCACGCCGATGATGCAGCAATATCACGCGCTCAAGCGGGAAGTCCCGCCCGACGCGATCCTGCTCTTCCGCCTCGGCGATTTCTACGAGCTCTTCTACGCCGACGCAGAGGAAGGCTCCCGCCTGCTCGACCTGACGCTGACCGCGCGCCAGGGGATGCCGATGTGCGGCATGCCCTACCACGCGGCGGAGGGCTACATCGCGCAACTGCTCAAGGCGGGCCGGCGCGTGGCCATTTGCGACCAGACCTCCGAGCCGAAGCCGGGCCAGATCGTGCGGCGCGAGATCACGCAAATCCTCACGCCGGGTAGCATCCTCGACGCCGGGCAGCTTCAGCCGAAGCAGAACAACTTTCTCGCCGCCGTGGCGCCGATCGAGGGCAAATCCGAGGACGGCGCGCCGGTCATCGCCAGCTTCGGCGTGGCCGCGCTGGACCTGACCACGGGCGAATTCTTCGCCGGCGATTTCACCACGCCGGAAGCGTTGCGCGACGCCTTGCTCCGTATCAGCCCGGCGGAGGTCGTCGTCGCGCAGGGGCATAAGATCGACCTGGAGACCTCCGCGCTTTCCAACGGCAACGCGGAGCGGCTCGCTTATCTCTTAGTGGAGCATGATGCGTGGAGCTTCTCGCCCGAGGCGGCGGAGCACACGCTGCGCGATCACTTCAAGACCGCGTCGCTCGATGGCTTCGGCCTCGTCACCGCGGGGAACAAGGATGCCGGAATCAGCGGCGCGCTCAGCGCGGCGGGCGGCCTGCTGCACTACATGGGGCACGAATTGCGCCGCTCGCTCGGCCATGTGCACACGCTGCGGCTTTGGCAGCGCGAGGATGTGCTGATTTTGGATGCCGC
>CAZZWT010000294.1:2457-4127 GCA_964657775.1 uncultured Candidatus Methylacidiphilales bacterium
TCCGTTGCTGAGCAGCCACTCGCCCACGGCTCTCTCGTCGATCCCCTTCGCGCCGGCGGTGGCGCGACGACGCTGCTTTCGGCGGTCGATCGCACCGTGACCTCCGGCGGCGGACGGCTCCTGCGCCAATGGCTGCTCGCGCCGCTGCGGGATCTCGATGCCATCGCGCGGCGGCAGAGCGTCGTCGCGTGGGCACGCGCGAATCAGCATGAGCGCACCACGCTGCAGGAATATCTGCGCCAGATTCGCGATGTGGAACGGCTTGTGGCGCGCCTGGTGCAAGGCAGCGGCAACGCGCGCGATCTGCTGGCGCTGCGCGTCTCGCTGGAGCAATTGCCCGCGTTGCGCGAGGCGTTGGAAAAACATGCTGTGCCCGCGTTGCGCGACCTGGGCTGCAAGATCACGCCGCTGCCGGAACTTTCGCTCCTTTACTCGAGTGCGCTGGCGGACGATCCGCCGATTTTGCTAAAAGAAGGCGGCCTCATCCGCGCCGGCTATCACGCCGCGCTGGAGGAATTGCGCGCCGCATCCGTCGAGGGGCAGAAGTGGCTCGCCGATCTCCAACTGCGCGAGCAGGAACGCACCGGGATCAAGTCGCTCAAGGTCCGCTACAACCAGGTCTTCGGTTACTACATCGAGGTCAGCACGTCGAACCTCGGCGCGGTGCCCGCCGATTACACGCGCAAGCAGACGCTGGCCAACTGCGAGCGCTTCGTCACGCCGGAGCTGAAGTCGATGGAATCGAAAATCCTCGGCGCGCAGGAACGCTCGCGGCAACTGGAGTACGAGCTCTTCCTCGATCTCCGCGCCCAGGCCACGCCGCACCTGCGCACCATCCAGGACACGGCGCGCGCGCTGCATGAAATCGACGTCCTGCTCGGCTGGGGCGCGCTGGCCCAGGAGCGCGATTATTTTCAGCCGGAGATGAACGAGGGCGGCCTGCTCCTGCTGGAAGAAGCGCGGCATCCGGTGCTGGAGCAGCTTCCGGCCAACGAGAAATTCGTGCCCAACGATGTGCGGCTCGACCTCGACACTGAGCGACTCGTCATCCTCACCGGCCCGAACATGGCGGGCAAGAGCACGTATATCCGGCAGATCGCCGTGCTGGCACTGCTGGCGCATTGCGGCTGCTTCGTTCCCGCGAAACGCGCGGTGGTCGGCCTGCTCGACCGCATCTTCACCCGCGTCGGCGCGAGCGACGATCTCGGCCGCGGCCAAAGCACCTTCATGGTCGAGATGAACGAGACGGCCAATATTCTCAACCACGCGACCAGCCGCAGCCTCGTCATCCTCGACGAGATCGGTCGCGGCACGAGCACTTTCGACGGCCTGAGCATCGCGTGGTCGGTGGCCGAATATCTCCACACCACGCTCCGCGCCCGCACCCTTTTCGCCACGCACTACCACGAGTTGACGGAACTCGCGCGCCTCTTGCCCGCGACGAAAAACTACAACGTCGCCGTGCGTGAATGGGGCGACCACATCGTCTTCCTGCGCAAGATCATCCCCGGCGGCACGGACAAAAGCTACGGCATCCAGGTCGCGCGCCTCGCCGGCCTGCCCGCGCCCGTCCTTAAGCGCGCCAAGGAAGTCCTGCGGCAACTCGAAGAAGACCAAATCGACGACAAAGGCCTCCCCAAAATGGCCAAGGCCAAGCAGAAGAAGGAGAA
>CAZZWT010000295.1:0-4081 GCA_964657775.1 uncultured Candidatus Methylacidiphilales bacterium
CAACATCGCCAAGGTGCACGGCGGCTACTCGGTGTTCGCCGGCGTCGGCGAACGCACGCGCGAAGGGAACGATCTTTACCATGAAATGTCCGACTCCAAGGTCATCAACCAAGATAAGATCGAGGAGTCGAAAGTCGCGCTCGTCTACGGCCAGATGAACGAGCCGCCCGGCGCCCGTATGCGTGTCGCGCTCAGCGCGCTTTCCATGGCGGAATACTTCCGCGACGAGAAAAACCAGGACGTGCTTCTCTTCATCGATAACGTTTTCCGTTTCTCGCAAGCGGGATCGGAAGTCTCCGCGCTGCTCGGCCGCACGCCCAGCGCCGTCGGTTACCAGCCCACACTCTCGGCCGAAATGGGCGCGTTGCAGGAACGCATCACCTCGACCAAGAACGGATCGATCACCTCGTTCCAGGCCGTCTACGTCCCTGCCGACGACTTGACTGATCCCGCTCCCGCCAACACCTTCGCGCACTTGGATTCGACCATCGTGCTCGAGCGTTCCATCGCGGAATTGGGCATCTATCCCGCCGTCGATCCTCTTGCCTCCACCTCCAAGGCGCTCACGCCCGACATCGTCGGCGAAGAGCACTACGCCGTCGCGCGTGGTGTGCAGAAAATCCTGCAGCGCTACAAGGATCTGCAGGACATCATCTCGATCCTCGGCATGGACGAGCTCTCCGCTGATGACAAGATTCTCGTCGCCCGCGCGCGCAAGATCCAGCGCTTCCTCAGCCAGCCCTTCACGGTGGCGGAAGTCTTCACCGGCACTCCTGGCGAACAGGTTCCGCTCAAGGACACGATCCAGGGCTTCAAGGAAATCCTCGACGGCAAACACGACAGCGTCGGCGAAGGCGACTTCTACATGAAGGGCAACATCGCCAGCGTCACGGCTGCCGCCGCCGCCCACTAATCGTCATGGCCACGCTTCATCTCGAAATCATCACACCCGACGCCAAGGTCTACGAAGGCGACGCCGAGTTCGTCGAGTTGCCGGGCGCCGAAGGCATCATGGGGGTGTTCCCCATGCACGAGGCGCTGATTACCGAGCTTCACGCCGGTGAGCTGAAAATCACCAGCAAAGGCAAGATCGAAGTGCTGGCCATCGGCGAAGGCTTTGCCGAAATTACCGCGACCAGCATCGGCATCCTGACCGACGGCGCGGTGAACGAGAAGGACATCGACGAGCACAAAGCCGAGGAGGCCGTAAAGCGCGCCGAGGAGTTGCTGAAGAACAGCTCGCTCCAAGGTGATGAACTCGAGGCGACGCAAGCCTCGCTGGCCCGGTCGCTGGTCCAGCTCCGCGTCAAGCGCCGCCGTCAGGTTTAAGGATCGGGGAGCCGTCATGGATCATCGCTTCATCACCACGGCGTTCGACCTCCCCGGCTACAAAGTTACCGGCACACTGGGCCTCGTCCGCGGCATTGTCGTCCGCTCGCGTTCCGTCGTCGGGAACATCGGGGCGTCCTTTCAGACGCTCTTTGGCGGCAATATCACGATCCTGACCGATCTCTGCGAACGCGCCCGCTCCGACGCCTACAACCAGATGTCCGAACACGCGGCCGCCCTCGGCGCCAATGGGGTCATTGGCGTCCGTTACGACGCCACGGAACTCATGCCCGGCGTGACGGAAGTCATCTGCTACGGCACGGCGGTGGTTGTTACCAACGCGTAACTTTTGCGGCTGAATTTAAGAGGTAGCCGGCGCAGGCCCTTGCGCCGGAAGCGTCCCGTCTGCGGGACGCCTGGGTTCACGATTCAAAAGAGAAGCGCTGTATTTAACGCGGAAACACAGCGGTCGCGCGTGCTCGCGCAACCGTTCCGGCGCAGGGCCTGCGCCGGCTACCTTCTGAATCCTACGGCCCCAGCACCGCGGCCGTCAGCGTCTTGGATTCCGCCAGGGAATCCTCGGCAGACCCGGGGGAACTGGACTCCTTGACCGCGAACTGCGGCAGATGAATCAGGAAACGCGTCCCGGCCTCGGACGTCTCCACTTTCACTTTTCCGTGATGCGCGTTCACCACGTTCTGGACAATCGCCATGCCGAGGCCGATGCCACCCTTTTTTCCGCAGGTGACAAAAGGCTGGAAGACCCGATCGCGAATCGAAGGCGGGATACCCGGTCCGTTATCCGCCACGGAGAGATTGAACATTCCCTCCTCGACCCAGCCCCGGATCTGCACCCGGCCACCGGGAATGCCAATCAACGCTTCCACCGCGTTCGTCAGCAAGTTTTGCAAAAGCCGGAGGCAGCGCAGGTCGTCGATTTCGATCTCGGCCAGATCCGACGTCGTCTCGCACGGAATGCCCGCCTCGCGCAGGTAATCCTCGTGCAGGGTTTGAAAACGCTCCAGGAAAGCCGTCGTGGTCGTCCGTTCGAGTTGAAGCGCCGTTTCGCCCTTGGAATAGTGGAGCAAATCGCGGGTCATGCCCATGATGCGATCGCATTGAAAGCGGATACCCTCGCAACAGTGCATGGTTTCGGCATTCTCCGGGCTTTTCAGCGCCAGGAGATCGGCTGCGAGCCGGATGCCCGTCAGCGGATTGCGCAGGTCGTGCATGAGCGAGCTGGCCATCTCCCCCACCACGGAGAGCTTTTCTTTATTCAACACCTCACCGGCGAACAGGCTGTTGGTGTAGCGCAGGTAGCCGAGCATGTGTTGGAACAGGCTCAGGGTCACCGACGCCGGCTCCTGCAAGAGCACCTCCATTAAAAGCTCCTTCGGGACTTTGCCGACCGTGACCGGCCCATGGGCCCGCGCACAGGCGCTGCGACCGCCTCCATCCAAGGCTGCGACCTCGCCCAGAAACTCTCCTTCGCGAAAATGTCCCAGGATATGCTCGCGATTGCCCACCTGCCTCAGCACCTCGACCTCGCCGTTGAGCACGAGGCAAACGCAATCGGCCGGATCATTTTCGTGGAAGAGGTAGTCGTGATCGAGATAGCTCTCCAGCACCACGGTCGATTGCAGACGTTCCTTCGCCGAGGGCGAAAAACCGGCCCAGAACTTGTTGGCGTTTGCTTCCATAAATGCCGTATGAGCCATTAAACCGAGGAACCGTCCGGATCAGGATCATGCCCCCATCCGGATGCCTTAGCAAGCGATGGTATCGAAATCGACTAAATGAATGAATAGGGAAGCTTTCGAAAAGCGCCTCTGGTCTCGATTGGGTTCCAGCTAAGCCGACTCGCCGCCGCCGTAGGAAGCCTCGACGCGGGCAGCCACGTCGCGGTAAGCCATGTCAGCGTCGTAAATCTTCTTCCACTGGTCAAGAGCCTTGTCCGGGTGGTTGGTCGCCTCGTAGGCGAGGCCCAGGTTGTAGGAAATTTCCTTCTTCACCTCGTCCATTACCGGCAATTCGCTCTCGGCATCGGAAAGCCGCTTCACGGCGAAATCCAGCATGTTGCGTTTGATAAAGGCAAGGCCCATCAAGTTCATCGCCTGGTAGCGCACGCTCGGCTGTTTCAACGACAGCTGGAGCTCCTCCGTGGCCCGTTTGTATTGGCCGATCTTGAACAGGGCCACGCCGAGATCGTAGCGGAACTCGCCTTCGTTCGGCTGCGCGCGCACGCGGGCCTCGGCTTGGAAGAGCCGGACGTCGTTGAGTTCTTTTTCCTTTTCCACCAGTGCTGCTTGAATCGCCTGCTGCTGCTCGGGGTCTGTGGTCTCGGCGGCTTGGTCCTGAAGGACCTGCAATTCCTGCTCGGCCTTTTTCAGCTTCAGATCGCCGATGGTTTTCTCCAGCGAGGAATCAATGCGGTTACCCGCCTCGTACGCGTGCTCGTACCACGAGGCCGCCGAGCCATAATCGTTCCGCTTCTCGTAAAGTTTCGCGATCTCTTTGGAATGGTTGGGATTCGTTGGGTCGGCTTGGTGGCGCGCGAAATTGACTTGGATCAGGTCCTCGATCGCGTCGGCGCCCATGACCGTCTTCGCTTCCTGCTCGAGTTGGTTCGACTCATCCTTGTCCTTCAAGCTCGTGCGGAAATCGCCTGCTTTCTCCGCTTCCTCCCACTTGCCCTCCTTCTGCGATTTGGCCGCCAGCGCATTTTTCAATCCGCTCAACGCCTCGCCATCTG
>CAZZWT010000296.1:0-4073 GCA_964657775.1 uncultured Candidatus Methylacidiphilales bacterium
CGCCTCGATCTTCTTCTCGATTTCGACCAGTGGTTTTTCGAACTCCAGGGGAGTCAATTTCATCTTTTTTCGTGGGTGAAAGGTAAGCGGACAGAATGGGGCGAGCGGGGGGAAAGATCAAGCTTGAGCGACGTGGGTAGTGTCCTAATTTGAATTGGAAGGGTGGGCGATCCGTGGCACACTCTTGCTGCGGGGATGATTTGGACGCGTGGGGGATCGAACCCCGTGCACGTCAGGTATAGAGCCAGTCGCCGTGCTCGAATTGCCTCCGGTTATTTCACGCAGGACTGCCGTTCAAGCAGCCATCGTGGGGAACATGCGTGAGCAGGGGAGAAACTAAATGTCCGAGAAAAAGAAATGGTCTAAGAGCCACTTGATCCTATTTGTCTGCACAATAGGATTACTCGATACGGGATTTGCTTGGTGGACGAACGCTAAAGGTTGGGTCGCGATTGATTTTATTTTCTGGCCCGTGCTTTTCTTCGCAGTGCTTTTTTCCAAGGAAAATTCAAACTAGGACAGTACCGCCGGGTGGGCGAGATTTGGGGATTTGGACGGAATTACCAAATTTTCGGAATTAACGAAATTGGGGAAAAGGAAGTATTCTTACACAGAGCGCCATGGAGGCCCGGGCGAAAGACGGTAGATGCGCAGGCGACGGCATACCATCCTTCTTCTCATTCCGTTAATTCCGATAATTCCGTCAAAATTCGTTGACCCTTACTTCAACGTGGATGCCGGATTGCTTCTCGCGGGCGAACATGGAATTTTAGCGGGATGCCGTTGTCCGGGAAATGGGTCCTGCCTCTCTTTTTGCTCACGATTTTCGTGGGTGCGATGGTGCTCGGGCCGCTGATTTATTTTGGCGTGAATGCAGTCTGGGCGGTGCCGTTTCACCGGGCAATGGATCGTGGGCTTCTCATATCGGCCGTGGCCGCGCTGGGACTTTTCTGGCCGCGCGTGCCCTTGCGCGAATTGTGGCCGCGTGATCGCAGTGCGTGGCGCGACTTGCTACTCGGCTATTTCATCGCGGCGGTGTCGATTCAGGCCATGGTCGGCTTCAACTTGGCGCTGGCGGGATTCACTAGCGCGGACCTGAGCGCGAGTCAGGCGGGCAGCCGCGTGCTGCTGGCGCTCGTGGCGGCGCTGATTATTCCGCCCTTGGAAGAGACCGTCTTTCGCGGCTTCCTTCAGCGCGAAATCACAGCAGGCCTCGGCGTGCGGGCCGGCCTCATCATCGGCGCTGCGATCTACATGCTCGCCCATTTCCTCAAGATTCCGGTCGAGCTCGATCACGAGCCGGTGCATTTCTGGAGCGGCGCGACTGCTCTCGGCGCAGCGTTCGCGAACTTTGGGCAGGGCCTGCTCGCGCCGGAGAACATCGGCAAGGAGATCAATCTGCTCCTTATTGGCCTCATTCTCGGCGGCATCTTCGTGCGCTCCGGTACGCTATGGCTTAATGCCGGCCTGCACAGCGGCTGGATTTTCGGTCTGCTCATCTTCACCGGGTTCACGCGGCCGGCGGAGGTGCCCTACCAGCCCGGCTTCGGCGGCGATATTCTTTCCAGTTTATCGACAACTGGGGTATTACTGCTGCTCGGATTATGGATCTGGCGCTTTTATCGGCATCCCTCCATCAAGCCCGAGCCCGCACCTGGCGATGGGCCCGCGACTGGGGGGAGTGCGCCCTAGACCTGGCGTTTCCGTGGCCGGTTAGCGCGGAGGCTCCGCCCATCCGCATCGAGCCGCCCGTTTGCCGCCAGTGTGGCTATCCGTATCCCGCGCTCGCCGGTCAGTCAGCCGAGTTCACTTGTGACAATTGCGCAAAAAGGAAGTGGCATTTTGAGTGGGCGCGGTCCGGCTATCGCACGGAGGGTCAGGTACTCGAGGCGGTGATCGGCTTCAAATATCGCGATCAATTTTACCGGGAACGGCAGTTGGTCGATTGGCTGACGGAGGTTTACGATCAACACGCCGGTGGCGGCTGGGATGGCTTGGTGCCTGTTCCGCTCTACCATCGACGCCATCGCCAACGCGGATTTAACCAAGCCTTGGAAATCGCGCAAGGCGTGGCCTCCAAGCGCAAAATCGCGGTCTCCAACTGCCTTTATCGTTATCGCGAGACGGTTTCCCAAGCCCGACTCAACCGGAACGCCCGCTGGCAGAACATGTCCGGCGCCTTCCGATTGAAACGCGGGTTTGACGTCACCGGGCAAAATTTGCTAATTGTAGATGATGTCTTCACAACGGGTGCGACCGTTAACGCCTGTGCACAAGCCCTGCAACACGCCGGGGCACGCCGCTTGGCCGTGCTGACCATTGCGCGGAGTTGAGCTCCTCCTCCTTCCTTAAATACTATGTCCAATCCCCTGACTGCATCCGGCTTTTTCCCGAAACCCGATTACGGCAAGACGCCCTCCAAGAAAAAGGAAATGCCCGAGGGATTGTGGACGAAGTGCCCAACCTGCAGCGCGTACATCTTCAATAAAGAGCTCGAATCACTCCAGATGGTCTGCAAGGAATGCGGGCACCACTTCAACATTACGGCCCACGCGCGGCTCGGGTTCCTGCTCGATGAGGGCTCGTGGGAAGAGTTCGATGCCGGCGTGGGGCCGATCGACATCCTCAAGTTCACCGGCGCGAACAGCTACGCGGACCAGCTCAAGAAATACCAGAAAAAGACCGGCCTTAAGGAAGGCGTCGTCTGCGGCCTGGGCAAGATCGAGGGGCACAGCGTGTCCGTCGCGGTCATGGATTTCAATTTCCTGGGCGGGTCGATGGGCTCCGTCATGGGCGAGAAGATCACGCGCGCAATCGAACGCGCGACCGAGCATCGCGTGCCGGTGCTCATCTTCTCCGCCTCGGGCGGCGCGCGCATGCACGAGGGGATGTTCAGCCTTATGCAGATGGCCAAGACGAGCGGCGCGCTGTCGCGACACGCCGCTGCGCACCTCCCGTACATTTCCATTTTGACTCACCCGACCATGGGCGGCGTCACAGCCAGCTTCGCCACGCTAGGTGATCTCAATATCGCGGAACCGAAGGCCATGATTGGCTTTGCCGGTGCGCGCGTCTTGAAGGAAACGACGCGTCAGGATTTGCCCAAAGGATTCCAGACCGCCGAATTCCTCATGGAACGCGGTTTACTGGACCGCATCGTCTCGCGTCTCGAGATGCGCGCGGAACTGGCCAAGTTACTTGATTATCTGGGGCCGAAGCCGGCCAAGAAGAATGGCCGCAAGAGCGCGCACGCGGAAGCCGTGGCCCATCTCAACGGCCACGCGCACGAGCCGGTGGCTTGAGTTTCGGTTTGCCGCACGCTGATCATGCGTTATGAAGACCGCGTCGGTATATGACGTTCAGCACAACTTTAGCCGCATCCTTTCGCGGGTGGATACGGGCGAAACAGTAATTATTAGTCGCTCGCCGCGTTCCCGTGGCGAAGCTCGTTCCAACCAAGAAGAAGAAGACCAGGGCTGAGATGCCAGATTTTATGGCGCGGTTGAAGAAAATCTATGGGAACAAGGTGGGACAGGATTCTCAGGCTCTCCTGGATGAAATGCGCGAGGATCGGTATTGAAGATCTATTTTGATACGGGTCTTCTTCTCAAGCTCTATGACGTCGAGCCAAACTCCGCAAGGCGGTAGCTCTTATGCAGAGCTATGGAATGCCCATCTTCTGTAGGGGGCTGCAGCAAACCGAATTGCGGAATGCGCTCTATCGTAAATGTGCCCGTGGCGAGATAACTGCCGCCGAGTTGAAGGATGCGCTGAAAGCCATCCAGAGCGACCTCGATAATGGCACTCTGCGCTCACCCCAAATCGCATGGCCGGAGGTCTGGACGACCGCCGGCCGCTTGACGGCCAAATACACTCTTGCAACGCAGTGCCGAACGCTTGACGTACTCCATGTTGCCCAGACGCTGCAATTGGGCCTTGAGGAGTTTGGGACGACAGACGCTCGTCAAACGGCACTGGCGCGAAAAACTGGATTGAGGGTGATCGGTTTGCCGTCAGAAGCCCCTTGAGACTCACAACTTCACCAGCACCTCCTCCGGCACGGGGCCACTTTC
>CAZZWT010000297.1:0-4057 GCA_964657775.1 uncultured Candidatus Methylacidiphilales bacterium
CTCGTCATGGTCGATGACCCGCACACCAAGAATTATTACGGCGCCCAGGTCTCCGCGCCTGTCTTCGCCAACATCGCGAAGCAGGTCGCGCAGATCATGAATATCCCGACCGATATTCCCGCGCCCGCACCGGTTTTACCGGTCGCGAGCAACACCTCCAACCACGCCACGCTGTGAAACTTTCCGAGATCCTCAAAGGCGTCGAGACTACCTCCGTGCAGGGGACGGTCGATCGCACCATCCATGCGCTGCGCTATGATTCGCGCCGCGTGGAGGCGAACGATGTATTCTTTGCGTGGAAGGGCGCGCGGAGCGACGGGCACGAATTCATCGCCGAGGTTTGCGACAAGGGCGCGGCGGCCGTGGTGCTGGAAAATCCCGCCTATATGGATCGCCGTGGGCCGACGTTTATCGAGGTGAAAAACGCGCGCCGCACGATGGCCGACATGTCCGCCGCGTTTTACGGTCGGCCCGATCGCGATTTGAAGATGGTCGGCGTGACCGGCACGAACGGGAAGACCACGACCGCGTTTATCCTCAAGCATCTGCTGACCGAGCCGAAGGTCCCGGTCGGCCTGATCGGCACGGTGCGCTATGAAATCGGCGAGCGCATTCTCCCCGCGGCGCGCACGACGCCCGAGTCGCTCGACCTACACAGCCTGCTCGCGCAAATGAAAGTGGCTGGTTGCCGCGCGGCGGTGATGGAGGTTTCCTCCCATGCGCTGGAGCAGGGCCGGGTGGTGCCGATCGATTTTAACGTCGGCGTTTTCACGAACCTGACGCAGGACCATCTCGATTATCACCAGACGATGGAGAATTATTTCGCGGCCAAGGTGCTGCTTTTTGCGAATCTCGATCGCGGGACAAATCCCGGCACGGCCGTGGTGAACGCGGATGACCCTTACGGCAAGCGCATCATCGCCATGCAGCAGGGGCGCGTACGCCTCTACGCCTACACCGTCGAGGGTGCTCCCGGCGCGGAGATTGAGGCGCGCGACATTGTGGCCACAGCCGAGGGGACGAAGGGCACGCTGCGCATTGGTGACGAACTTTTCCCGCTCGGGCTGCCGCTCATCGGTTCTTTCAACGTGGCGAACGCGCTGGCCGCGGTCGGTGGTGCGCTTGCGCTTGGCGTCGCGCCGCGCGTCATTGTCGAACGTCTGCGCACGACTCCGCAAGTGCCGGGCCGGCTGGAAAAATTCACCTCGGCGGATGGCGTCACCGCCGTTGTTGATTACGCGCACACCGATGACGCCGTGCGCAAGGCGCTCACGGTTTTGCGCGGCATCACGCCGGGCAAGCTCATCGTCGTGCTCGGCTGCGGCGGAAATCGCGATGCGGTGAAGCGGCCCAAGATGGCCGTGGCCGCGGTTGAATGCGCCGACTACGCCATCTTCACTGCGGACAATCCGCGCCAGGAAAGCATCGAGTCGATTCTCGATCACATGGTGGCGGGCGTGGCCGGAAAATATTTCGAGAGCAAGTATGAGCGCCTGCCCGATCGCCGCCAGGCCATCGCGCACGCGCTGGCCCGTGCACAACCGGGCGACATTGTCTGCGTGGCGGGCAAGGGACACGAGACGTCGCAGGAAATCGCCGGTCAATTTCATCCGTTCGACGATCGCCTCGTCGTCCAGGAATTCCTCAAGAGGAGGGCCGCGTGATGCGCCGTTGCACCCTCGAGGAAGTGGCGCGCTTCAGCGGCGGTCGTCTGGTCCGGGGCAATCCCCAGTTGCCGGTCGAACGCCTCCACACGGATACGCGCACGCTCGCGGCCGGCGATTGTTTCGTCGCGCTGCAGGGTGATCGCTTTGACGGCCATACCTTCGTGCCGCAAGTGGCGACGCGCGGGGCCGTGGCGGCGCTTGTCTCGAATCCGATCTCCGGCGCCGATTTGCCTGAGGGCCTGGGAGTCGTGGAAGTGCGCAATACGCTCGAAGCGCTGCAACGTTTCGCCGCGAATTATCGCCAGTTGCTCGCCATTAAAACGGTCGGCGTCACCGGCAGCAGTGGCAAGACGAGCACGAAGGAACTGATCGCTTCCGTCCTGCGCACGCGCTTCAAGACCAAGGCAACCGAGGGCAATCTCAACAACCACATCGGCGTCCCGCTCACGCTCATCCGCTTCGATGAGGATGATGAATACGGCGTGGTCGAAATGGGCATGAATCATCCCGGCGAGATCGCGCCGCTGGTGGAAATGGCGCGGCCCGGGATCGGCGTGATCAGTAGCATCGGCCCGGCGCACATCGAATTTTTTGCGGACCAGGCCGGCATCGCGGCGGAGAAGGCTGAGCTCATTGCCGGCCTGCCGGATGATGGTCTCGCCGTGCTAAACAGCGACGATGAGTGGAGTCGCCGCATCGCCGACCGCACGCGGGCGCGCGTGGTCTGGACCGGCTCGCGCACCGAATCGACCTGGCGCGCCGAAGACGTACGCGTTGCCGCCGACAGTCTGACTTTCCTGCTGCGCCACAATGGCAGCTCGATCACGGTAAAGCTGCCTGTTGTCAACCGCGTCATGATTTCGAACGCGCTGCTCGCCGCCGCGGTCGGCCGCGAGTGTGGGCTGACCATGGAAGAAATCGCGCGCGGCCTCGAGACGGTGAAGCTGCCCGGTGCGCGCATGCAAGTGGTGCAGGCCCATGGCGCGTGGATTATCAACGACGCCTACAACGCGAATCCCGATTCAATGAAAGCCGCGTTGATTGCGCTGAGCGAATTTCCCGGCGCGAGTCGCCGCCTTGCGGTCCTTGGTTCGATGGGCGAACTCGGCCAGCACGCGACCGAATTGCATCGCGGTATCGGCGAATTCGCCGCGCGCCAAAATCTCGCCATCCTCATCGCCGTCGGCCCCCACGCCGAGGCCTATGCCAAGGGCGCGATGGCCGCCGGTCTGGGGGTGAATCAAATTGTCGCCGCACTCGACGCGGAGGAAGCAGCCGTGGCGTTGAAGCCGCTGCTGCGCGAAGGCGATGCCGTCCTCGTCAAGGGCTCGCACTTCATGGCCCTCGAGAAATTGGTCAAGGCCATGACCGGAAGTTCACGCTAATGCTTTATTACCTCTCCATCTTTTCCGCCCATTGGGGGCCGCTGAACGTTTTCCGCTACGAGACCTTTCGCGCGACGGCGGCGGCGCTGACGGCGTTCATCCTTTCGCTCGCGCTCGGGCCGAAGACCATCGTGCTGCTGACGCGTCTGAAGCTTGGCCAGCCGCTGCGCCAGAAATCGGAGGTGCGCGAATTGGCCGATCTGCATAGCGCCAAGAAAGGCACGCCGACGATGGGCGGCATTCTCATTCTCTTTACGGTGACCATCAGCTCACTCCTCTGGTGCGACCCGGCGAACAAACTTTTCTGGCTCGTGCTTGGCTCGATGCTGTTCCTCGGCCTGATCGGTTTTGCCGACGATTACGAAAAGGTCGCGAAGAAAAACTCGAAGGGCATTCGTGGCTGGCAAAAGATGACCGCGCAAGGCCTGCTCGCGATCTTCGTCTGCATCTACCTCAACTATTATGTCTCCAGCTACTCGGACGGCTGGAGCCACGAATGGAACCGGCTCTACATTCCATTTCTCAAGTCGGCGGTGGTGATCAACATGGGCACACTACTCACCGTCGTCTTCTTCGGCCTCGTCATTACCGGCACATCCAACGCCGTCAACCTGACCGACGGTCTCGACGGCCTAGCCATCGGCTGCACGATCGCCGTGGCGCTGACCTACGCGATCTTCTGCTACGTCGGCGGCAACGTAAAGCTCGCGACTTATCTGCTCCTGCCCATCGTCAGCGGCGCGGGCGAACTGGCCGTCTTCTGCTCGGCCATGGTCGGCGCGGGCCTCGGCTTCCTCTGGTTCAACTGCCACCCGGCGCGCGTGTTCATGGGCGACACCGGTTCGCTCGCGATCGGCGGCGTGCTCGGCGTCATCGCGATTTGCGTGCACCAGGAGTTGCTGCTCGTCATCGCCGGCGCGGTTTTTGTGGCGGAGGCCGGCTCGGTCATGATCCAAGTGGCGTCGTTCAAATTGACCGGCAAGCGGGTCTTCGCCATGTCGCCGT
>CAZZWT010000298.1:0-4050 GCA_964657775.1 uncultured Candidatus Methylacidiphilales bacterium
GCCGGTTTTTTTTTCTAAAAATGTAGCGGCGGTCTATGACCGTCGGACTTGTTGTCTTCTCTTTTTCAGGAGAACGGCGCGGGATCAAGAGAGTTGTAGAGCCGCCAACCTTGCTTGGGATTTAACCAAGATTCGATGCGGTATTCCGGCGTCTCGTGGATGGTACCCTCAAGTCGGAAGATGTTTTCGAATTCGGGAAAAAAGGCATCACCCTCCGCCTGCTTTTTCACGCGAGTTAGATAGAGATAAGAGCAGGAGGAAAGTGCTTCTCCGTATATTTGAGCCCCGCCGCATATCCAAGCATTCGGGATCTCCGTCTGAAGGAGCGAGGAAAGATTGGATTGTAACTCCACTCCCTGAATGACGAGGGGCGAGCGAGTAACGACGACGGTCTTCCTCCCCGGCAGCGGCTTGCCGATCGACTCAAACGTCTTGCGGCCCATGATGAGCGTGCCGCCCATCGTCTTGTGCTTGAACCAGCGAAAGTCTTCCGGAATGTGCCACGGGATTTTGCCTCGGTTGCCGATGACGCGGTTCTCCGACATGGCGGCGATGGCGAAGAAGGAACGCATGAGCTCTAATCTTTCTCAACTAGAGCGCGTGTGCCAATTGTAAAGGTACGGCGAAGGGGGTAGGCGTCGATGTTCCGAGGAAATTCGGATATCTTGGAAAAGTAGTCCAAGTCATTCCTATCGACACTACAACTCAAGTGAAGCGTCCGTGGGTGTGATCCCCAACCCTCGAACGTCCAACGAACGCCATATGTATTTCCGGGCGATTTGAAGACCAAGCGATATTGGATGCGCTGACTTTTGGCTTCCAAACTAATCGCGTAGACATAGACACCCGAGGAGTGGCCATCCCAATTGTCCTCGACGGCGATGAGGTGTGAATGCGGTTCCCATTTCAAAACCATCCAGCGATCATTTTCACGGAGAAGAACGCCGGGTTCGTTTGAGCCGGCACGACGGACAAAAACTCTTTCGCCATAATAATACGGCTTGCCGTTTACATCCAAGGTGGAGCTCTCAGGTGTGGAGATTTCCTCGAAAATCCTATCCGATGAAAGTAAAGGTTTACCGGTCGGCAGAACGGAATCGCCATTTGCGCACGAAAATCCGGCTAACAAAACCAGTAAAACTTCCCGCAGTTTCATTAAGATATCTTCGCCTATAGGCCTTCTTTAAACCGCCATCTCCGCCTTGATCGCTGGGTGCGGGTCGTAGCCGGTGAGGGTGATGTCGGCCAGCGAGAAGTCGGTCAGCTCGCGCACCTTGGGGTTGAGCGTGAGCGAGGGTAGTGGGCGCGGCTCGCGGCTGAGCTGTTCGTGGGCTTGGGCGAGGTGGTTGTCGTAGAGGTGCAGGTCGCCGAAGGTGTGGACGAAATCGCCGGGCTTGAGATCGCAGACTTGCGCGACCATGGCGGTGAGCAGCGCGTAGGAAGCGATGTTGAACGGCACGCCGAGGAAGAGGTCGGCGCTGCGCTGGTAAAGCTGGCAACTAAGCTCGCCATCGAGAACAAAGAACTGGAAAAGCGCGTGGCAGGGCGGCAGGGCCATGGCATCGACCTCGGCGGGGTTCCACGCGGTGACAATGTGGCGGCGGCTGTCAGGCGTCTTGCGGATGCGCTCGACGAGGCGGGCAAGTTGGTCGATCGAGCCGCCGGTCGGGGTGCGCCAGTGGCGCCACTGCGCGCCGTAGACATCGCCCAGCGTTGCGGCCCATTTCGCGAAATCGTCATCTGCCACGATGCGGTCGCTCCATTCCTCGAGTGTCACCGCCTTCTCGCCGCGAGCGGGTGCGAGCACTTTGCGGTAGTGGTCGTATCCGTTGCCGTGCCAGATCTTCACGCCCTGCTTCGCCAGCGTGGCGACGTTCGTGTCGCCGGAAATGAACCAGAGCAACTCGGCGACGATGGCTTTCCACGCCATCTTCTTGGTCGTGAGCAGCGGAAAGCCTCCGCGCAGTGGAAACCGCGCCTGCGCGCCAAAGATGGAGCGCGTGCCCGTGCCGGTGCGATCGGTCTTGGACCGACCTTGCTCGAGGACGAGGCGGAGGAGGTCGTGGTAGTGCTGCATTATCTAAATTGTAGCGGCGGTCTATGACCGTCGCACTTAAAATTTGAAAGTTGATGGTCTACTTTTCAACGACTGATCGCTTCCTGTCGCTACGCCGAGCCTCCGCGACCCGGGCAACAAGTAGCCCGTACCACCCAACCGTTTTGTGCCTACGACATTTCTGCCCTTGAAGGCACAAAAAAAGCGGCGATGGCAAGATCGCCGCTTTTTTTAGTCAGGGTCAGGGCAGGAGCCTGACCCTCCATCAATCAGGTCTGGGGAACGATGAAGATCTTGTTGGTGTAGGGGCAGCGTACGGCCGTCCCAGGAGGATAGCCGCGGACATCGACCGGCTCGGCGTACTCGGCGTAGGGGCTCTTGACGAAGCCCTTCTTGCCGGGGATGACGATGCCCATCGGGTAATTGGTGGAAGGCTTTGGCGGCGGAGGCGTGGTCGGCGCCGTGGTGTCAGGAGTCGTCGGCGTGGGGGTTGTCGTCTCCGTGGTGGTGGTGGTGGTCGTGCCGGGGGCGGCCTGATCAGGGTTCACCGGCGCCATGTTGGTGCTGGGCTGCTGCTGCAGCGGGGCGGGCGTTCCGTTGTCATCTGTGCCCGGTTGGTGTTGACAACCGGTGGCCAGAACCACGCCGGCCAGTGCGACTACTCCCAAAAGTTTCTTCATATATGCACCTTTCATCTCACAAAACTGAGGGGTCAGCAACCGCTATTTTAACGCCGGGCGCTTCGGCTTCCGCCTCGCAGCTGCGAGGGGTTAACCCCGTGGACCCGCTGATAGGTCAGCATCAGATGACGGGCGGAATAGAAACCGGAGCGCATGGCGATTTCGTCGAGGGGCAGCTTCGTCCCGCGAAGAAGCGCGGAAGACTCCTCGAGCCGGAGCCGTCGTAGGAAGGCCGCCGGGGTTTCCTGGGTCCGGTCGCGGAACAAGCGCGAAAAATGTTCCCGCGTCATGCCCGCTTCGTCGGCGAGTTCCTTGACCACCAGCGGCTCGCGAAAGCGCTCGCGGCAAAACCGGATGGCCCAGTCCAGGCCCTGTTCTCCCCGGCGGCGGGGCTGGGCCACGGCGCGCCACCAATCCAGGATAAACGCATAAGCTTGTTGGCTGACCTGCCACCGGTCGGGTTCCTTCGATTTCAGGGCCACGCGAGTCAGGCGCTGGAACGAGGCGGCGGCGGCGCTGCGCTTTGGCAGGGGGACGATGGGGCCGAACTCGGCCTGGAACTTGCGGAAGAAAGCGCAGGCGAAATCGCCATAGAAATTAAGCCAGCTGAAAACCCAGGGCTCGCGATGGTCCGGGGGATAATAGTAGCTCGAGCGCTCCGGCACAACCACGACGAGGGCGTGGCCCTCCGGTATCGGCAAGGTGCCGCGGCTGGAATCAAAGTGCCCGACGCCGGAAAGCGTCCATTGCACAATGGCGTAGGGTTGATTGCCGCGCTCCAAATTGTTCCAACGGTAGCGGGCCGAGGTGATTCTTTCCTCCGTGCGCAGGTAGGGAACGAAGAGCATGGGGTTGCTCTTGAGGCCGCGGGTCATGGGGAAAGGATCACAAATATGTAGTCGATTGTCACGAGTATAGGCGCGCCAAGTGGCGGGCTTGCGGCATGCTGTGGTTTCTATTTATGAGCACGAATCGCAAATCGAAGGCCCCGCGCGGGCACACCGAGCATACGAAAACAGCCGATACCCAGGCGCTGCCGGGTGAGATGACCCGGCCGATCAAAATCACCATGCTGGGGGCAGGCAGTGGCTTCACGCCGCGGTTGATTACCGACATCATCAGCATACCCGGTAATGCCGGCGGGACGATTGCGCTGGTCGATATTGACCGCACGCGTCTCGGGACGATGAAGAAGGTGATCGAGAAGCTTTTGGCGGAGCGTGGGGCCACGGGGTGGAAAGTGGTCGCTTCCACGGAACGCACGGCGGTCATGGCGGGCAGTCATTACATCGTGAACTGCATCGAGGTTTCCGG
>CAZZWT010000299.1:0-4048 GCA_964657775.1 uncultured Candidatus Methylacidiphilales bacterium
TCACGATCCGGAATGGTTCGGCCGTGGCCGTGGCGGGGGCGGGCGGCGGCAAAGTCGTCATTCGTGGTGGGCGGTTGACGGTTGACCAGGGATTCGTCACCACGGTCAACAACGGCGCGGGACCGGGGCCGGACCTCTCGATTCAAACGAGCCATCTCGCGGTGCAGAACCACGGCTTGCTGAGAAGTGTCGATGTCGGGACCGGACCGGGCGGAAACGTCACGATCGCGGCGGATGATGTGACCGTCACAGGCACCGGAGGAGGCGAAACGGGAATCGTGAACACGACGGCAGCCAGCGGGCAGGGTGGCAGCCTCACGATTCAGGTGACCGGCGCGTTGAGCTTGACCCAGGCCGGTGTGATTGGCCAATCGGCCTCGGGCACGGGCGCTGCGGGCGCCATTATCATCCATGCGGGCTCGGCGAGCTTCACCGACTCGTTCATTTCCCTGGCCGCGGCCGACGCGGGCAATGCGGGTTCTCTCTCGATGACCGTGACGGGCGCGCTTACGTTGACCGGCGATAGCTTTATCGATGCGACGGCTTACGGTTCCGGCAACGCGGGGGCTATTGGCATTCACGCGGGATCGCTGACGATCGACGGGACGGGCGCGGCGCCAGCGGGCAATTTGGGCATCTTTGCGGAGACCGTGGGTACAGGCAATGCGGGCGACATCGTCTTGGATATCGACGGCGCGATGGTGGTGCGGCAGGGCGGTGAGATCGACAGCAACACGTCATCCAGCGGCGCGGGAGGCCAAATTATCATTCACGCGGGCTCGCTGGCGCTGGAAGGTTCGAGCGATCCCAACTACCAGACTTTCATCGATTCCCGATCGAACAGCGGGGGGAGCGGGAACGCCGGGGCCGTGTCCATCGACGTGGCGGGCGCGATGAGCGTCAGCAGCGGCGCGGAAATTTCCGGCACGACTTTCACCTCAGGCAACGGCGGAAATCTCTCCGTACACGCGGGGACACTCCTACTGGATGGGAGCGCCACACCCGGCAATTTTACCGGCATCATCTCCAGCACCGATTCGCCCGACCCGATGGCGGGCCATGGCGGATCGCTGGGGGTCGTGGTGGACGGTGGCCTGACGATCGAAGGCCACGCGGAAATTGCGAGCGGCACCTTTTCCACCGCTCCGAGTGGCGATGTCACCGTTAACGCGGGGACCTTGTCGATTCTCGGCGGCGCCGGGGCGGGGAATCCGTCGGGGATTTATGCGCAGGCCGCGGTTGGTAGCACGGGACCGGCGGGGCTGGTTTCGGTCACCGTGGCCGGTACGATCTATTTGGCGGGGCTGGCGGAAATCGATACTTCGACTTTTGCGAGTGGAGGGGCAGGGGATGTGGTCGTGCACGGACAATCGCTTTTGATCGATGGCTCGGGCTCGCCCGCGACCCTAAGCGGAATTGAGTCCACCGCGACCTTCCATTCGTCCGGCCCGGCCGGCTTGGTCCAAGTCGCTATTTCGGGTCCGTTAACGCTGACCAACGGCGCGGTGATTTCCAGCGCGAGCAACGGCACCGGGCCGGGCGGAAACGTGCTGGTGTCTGGCGGTGACATCTCGCTCCTAGGCGGCAGCGCCATCAGCGCGTCAGCCAGGGTGGCGGATGCGGGCACGGTTGGCGTCCGTGCGGCGGACGCGCTCTCACTCACCGGCGCAAGCAGCATCGAAACCACGGCGGGCGCGAACGGCGGGAATATCACGGTCACGGCGGGGCAGCTTATTTATCTGCTGGAAAGCCAGATCACGGCGCAGGCCGGCCTCAACGGCGGCAACATCGCCATCGGCACCGATCCGCAATTCGTCGTGCTGAATCGAAGCCGGATCAGCGCCAACGCGGCGTTCGGGCAGGGGGGCAACATCACGATAACGAGCCGGGATTTCCTTAACACCAACACGGCCATCACCGCGACCGGCACGACCAATGGAACGATTATCATTTCCTCGCCGGACCTCGATTTGAGCGGCAGCCTGATCGCATTACCGGCGAATTTGGTCAGCGACCAGGACCGGTTGCGAGAAAAATGTGCGCGCGCGGCGAACCACGAGTTCAGCACGTTTATTGTCGTGGGCCGAGGCGGCACGGAAGCTGCCCCGGAAGAGTATCAACCTGATTTTGGCCTCAATTTTGACCGGGAAATGCCTTGAAACAGAAGAAAGTTTACAACTACCATGAAAACAATCACCCAACCTCGGATAGAAATTCACCTGCATAAACGAGCTTTTGGTATAAATAGGCTTGCTCACTTCCGAGCATTATCGATACCTTGTCACAGCTTTAAAAATTTGTAATCGGCCCAACATCCCCTAACACCCGTACTTCCAGACGCGTATGAAACTTTCTTATTTCTTTGCTGTCGTTGCTTCCGTGGCCAGTGCGATCTCCGTTCAAGCGCAAAGCACGAACGCGCCGATCAATACGGTGCCCGAAGGAATCACCACCTTCAACCTGGCTGCCACGGGCGCCGGGGTGAACTCCACCAGCTACTTCAGTGCCCCGCTGCAGAATGATCCGGTGTATACCGGTGCGGTGGCATCGCTCTCGACGGTTGGAACGCATGGCGTCGATACGGTCACTGTCGGCGATTCTCCCGCGCCGTGGACGGCGGGCCAGTTCGCCAATGCGGCCGCGCCGTACTTCCTCAAGTTTTTGAGCGGCGCGCAGTCGGGTCGCACCCTGTTGATCACGGCGAACACGACGAGCGGGGTCACGCTCGATCTTTCCGACAATACGGCTCAGTACACGGCCTTGAACGCGTCGTCCTTTACCGTTGTCGCAGGTGACACGTTCGAGATTTTCGCGGGTGATACGCTCGGTCTTATGTTCGGCCTTAACACCACTCAGAGCCCTCTCGTTCTGAAGCCTGGTTCGACGATCACGGCCGACTCGGTTACCATTTTCTCGCCTCTGCAGAATCAGCTCCTCTCGTACTACTTCAGTTCGAGTCTTAATTATTGGGTCCAGATCGGCGTGACCGGAAACGTGAATGCGAACAACACGATCATTCGTCCCTACGCGGCCTTCTTCATCACACGACGCGCCAGCGAAGCAGCTACATCGTTCGTCCTGACCGGTCGTGTGGCCGAGGTCGATCACAAGGTAAAAGTGCTCGGCACCAACGCGACATCGTACGACTCGACCGGCTATCCGGTTGACGTGAAGCTCTCGGAGCTCCAACTCGCCAACTGGGCCAAGGCGCCCATCCCGCAGACGGGGCAGCCTTCGTCGATTTTTGCCGACACCATCTCGGTGTGGGATGCGCTGGCCAACCATTTCGATTCTTATTTTCAGTGTACGGACAACACGTGGCGCAAAGTGGGCGGTGACGGCTCCAACCAGAGCAACTTTGTCATTCCCGCCGCGACCACGGTCTGTTTCGTCAAGCGTACTTCGGCTAGCGGCGCGACATCCTACCTGGAACCGCTCCTGCCCTATTCGTTGACCAATTGACCATCCGTAAATCAGGAGAATGACTATGAAGAATGCTGCGGCCCTAATCGGGTCAGGAATCGCTTTGCTCTTTTCGCCCTGCGCCATGGCGCAAGTCACCGTATTTAATGATGGTGGGGATGGCGCGTTGTGGAACGACCCTAATAACTGGAGCAATGGCACACCTTATTCGCTCGGCAGCACGGTGCAGGTTCAGATCGGCACATTGCCTTCTCAGGGCGGTATCGAGCTGTATCCAAATGACGACACGATTGCCAGTTTGACGTTTAATGCGGGTTTGGGTGGATCAACTCAGATTGTAAGTGCGGGCAGCCAGATCCTTACTGTCACGGGGGCAATCAATAATCTCAGCGGATCTCAGCAGACGCTTGCGCTCTCAAGCCTCGTGGCGAACGGCAACTCCACTTGGAACGTGGGTACCGGCGGCTTGGTAATCAGCAGCTTCACAGTGGGCTTGAGTAAGATCGGCGTTACCGGGTCCGGAGGACTTCAAATTGTGGGCGGGGGCAATCCCGTGAACTTCACAATTAATTCGGCCACAAACTATGGCTCGATCGGGCCAATCATCGCCGACGGCATCACTTTT
>CAZZWT010000300.1:0-1773 GCA_964657775.1 uncultured Candidatus Methylacidiphilales bacterium
CTGCGGCTGCGGGAGCGGCGGCGGGCGTCGCGTCAGCGGCAGGGGCGGCAGCGGGTGCAGCGGCGGGTGCGGGGGCAGGGGTCTGCGCGCCGGCCTGGATGGCGCCGAAAGCGAGAACCAAACCACACACCGACAATCGGCTAATGGTAGAGAGACGTTTGATCATAAGATGAATAAGTTGGATAAAAAAGGTTGGAAAAACGGACTGAGAAATGTGCTTTGCTAGAGGGCAAAGCTCCTATTTGAAACTAACAGAGAGTGGGTGGGTCCATACGCGGCGGGCCTCGGTTGGTTTCTCCAGAATGAGGTTGGGGACAAAGCGGCTTGAACCAGCTGTCGCTGGAGATATAAGCGTAATGAAAACCGTTGGAGTGATCGTAGGTCTGCGGCGTGCCGGCGATCAGCTTGCGGGTGACGAAGGACTCGGTGCAAACGCGCAGCGGCGTGAGGGTCGGTGGTGCTTTTTGCTCAGGCCGCACCGAATGCATGAGCGCAAGGCTCGTAACCGACGACAACAGGCCCTCGGAAGCCGAGAGACTAATTTGCTGCGCGTCGCAGACCGTGAAAGTCACGGTCAACGCCACGGCAAATCCGGTCCATCTCCTCCTGCGTTCCCTGGTTACCGTAAGGTGAGCCAATTGCACGGACAGGCTTTTAGCATGTCCTATGCCAAGGGTTTTTGCGTAAATGTTGCTCAATCCACGGCGGCTGTGTGGATTAGCGAGCGTCGGCGATAGCTGATAGATACGTCTCTCTTGCTATTATCTCGGTGCCTTCCGACGAATTCTTAGGAGTTTCGCACAGAGGACGGCAGAGGTAGCAAGCGGGTGGGGACAATGTGGGTGCAGGATCATAAGATCGGGAAATGTCCCGTGTAATCCACACCCGCTGAATCTTATCGTACGTCCTGCCTATTTTCAGCCCACCTGTCTTCGTCATTCCGATCCTCGGTGCGAACACTTCCCCCTGCCGTGGGTTCCTGCTAGGGTCGACGATTCTATGGCCAGAAAATTCCGTCCCAAAACTCCTCCCGAAATGATTCCGTTCCGCCGTGGCCAGCTTCCGTCGCGGCCGGTCTCGACGGGATCGACCGCGTCGACCCTCACGTGGATTGCGCCGAAGACCTGGTCCGCCTTGGCGGCGGAGGGGACCGATGCCCACCGGCTGGCCTCGGGAGCGGAGACGTGGCTGGAGCGTTTTGGGCAGGATGGGCTTCTTTCGTACCAGACCGAACCGGGCAAGGACGCCGCGCTGGCGGAACTCGCAGCGCGGTGTGCCGCTTATGGCTATCAACCTACGCGCGTTTTCGGAAAGTACCTCCCCACCCAAGCGGCCGAGCGGGGAGCGCCGGCGTTACTGCGCGGGACGGCGGGCGGTTCCCTGGCGACCGAGGTCAGCGAGGCAGGCGCGAAGTATGGGCTCGATTTCGAGGGCGGCTATTCCGCCGGCCTCTTCATCGACCAGCGCGCGAACCGGGCCCGGCTCCGCGCCTGGAAGCCGAAACGGGTGCTCAACACGTTCGCCTACACCTGTTCGTTCTCGGTCGTGGCCGCGCTGGCCGGGGGGCAGACGGTGAGCATCGATCTCTCACGCCGATCCCTGACGCGCGGCGAGGAGAACTTCCAGCGCAACGGGCTGGATCCCAAGGCGGGCCACCAGTTCATCGCGGACGATGTCCTGGGCGTGCTGCCCCGGCTGGCGCGACGCGGGGAGAAGTTCGATGCGATCATTCTCGATCCGCCCACCTTCTCGCGCAATCAGGATGGCGAGGCG
>CAZZWT010000300.1:1783-3981 GCA_964657775.1 uncultured Candidatus Methylacidiphilales bacterium
CAACTGGTGGCCCTGGCGCTGGAACTCGCCGCGCCCGGCGCGAAGATCCTGCTGTCGGTGAATCACTCCGCCATGCGCGTGGCCGACCTGGAATGGTCCGCCCGCAACGCGATGAAGCTCGCCGGGAGGAGCGGTCGATTCATCCCCGCCACGGCGCTGCCCGATTTCCCCGCCGGCGAGGGCGCGAAGACGGTTTGGCTGGAAGTGAAATAGCTCGGATAATGCCTCCATGCTCCCGATGTGACCCTGGCATCACTTAAGATCAGTTCACTTCAACTGAGGTGACAAGCACCGATGTTCCGTTTAAATTTTTTTTTGTTGATGAATACGCCACGCCAAGAGATCGAAGCCCGCGTTGCCAGCGCGGTGGAGAAGCTGTTCTCCCCCGCACCCGCCGCGCCCTTCGTGCGGCCGTGCCCCGATCCGCGCCATGGCGATTTCCAGACCAACGTCGCGCTCGTCTTTGGCAAGGTCATGCAAAAAAACCCGGTCGAGCTCGCGCAGCAACTGGCCGAGGTCGTCTTCGTCAAGGACATCGCCGAGAAGCCCGAGATCGCCGGGCCCGGCTTCCTCAATTTTCGCCTGAAGCCCGAGTACCTTGCGGCGCAGGTTACTGCCCGCGCGGCCGATGCGCGCCTTGGCGTCACCGCCGTGGCCGAGCCGGAGACGGTCGTCATTGATTACAGTGGCCCGAACATTGCCAAGGAAATGCACGTGGGCCATCTGCGCAGCACCATCCTGGGCGATTCGCTCGCGCGCATTTATCTCTTCATCGGGCACAAGGTCATCGCCGATAACCACATTGGCGACTGGGGCACCGGCTTCGGCATGATCCTGCTCGGCTACAAACGCGAAGGCGACGCCAACAAACTGCGCACCGATCCTTTTGGGCATCTCGAAAAGATCTACCAAAAGGTTCAGTCCGAGGCGAAGACCGACGAGGCCGTGCGCGAGGCCGCGAAGCGCGAACTCGTCCTACTCCAGCAGGGCGATGCGAAGAACCTTGAGCTGTGGAACCAATTCCGCCAGTTCTCCTCCGACGCGCTTGAGGTCATCTACCAGCGGCTCGGCGTGCAATTCGACTACACGCTGGGCGAAAGTTTCTACAATCCGATGCTCGCGGCGGTGGTGGACGACCTGCTCAAGCGCTTCATCGCCCGCGAGAGCGAGGGCGCGGTCGGCATTTTCTCCGATGGCAAAAGCGAGCCAAAGGACGATCCGTTCCTCGTCTCCAAGAACGGCGAGTTCGTGGAGAATCCGCTGCTCGTCCGCAAGTCCGACGGCGGCTACAACTACGCCACGACCGACCTCGCGACCATCCGCTACCGGCACGACCACTTCAAGGCGGAGCGGGTGATCTATGTCGTCGATGGACGGCAGCAGATGCACTTCCGGCAACTCTTCGCTGCCGCGCAACGGTGGGGCTACGGGGCGATGAAGCTGGAGCACGTCTGGTTCGGCACCATTCTCGGCCCGGACAAGAAGCCAATGAAAACGAAGGAAGGCGAGAACATCAAACTGAAGGCGTTGCTGGCCTAGGCGGAGGAACGCGCCGGGAAGATCATTGCCGAAAAGCTGAGCGCGCAACAGGCGCGGCTTGATGAAAAGGGCGAGACGGACAAGCCGATCGATACGCGGCCCGATTTAACGGAGCATGCGCGGGTGGCGCTGGCCCGCGTGGTCGGCCTCGGCGCGCTGAAGTACGCCGATCTCGCGCAAAACCGGAATCTCGATTACGTCTTTAGCTGGGAAAAGCTGCTCGCCTTCGACGGCAACACTGCGCCCTACATTCAGAACGCCTACGTCCGCACCCGTTCGATTTTCCGCAAGGCGGGCATCGACGAGGCGCCCCAAGCCGAGGTTCAGCTGGTGGATCCAGCCGAGCTCGCCCTCGCGCGGAAATTGCTCGGCTTCGCCGACTCCGTCTTTATCGCGGCGGAGGAGTACCGGCCCCATTACCTCTGCCTCTATCTCTTCGAGCTCGCCACGCTCTTCCATAAATTCTGGGAAGCCTGCCCGGTCCTCTCCGCGGAGGAAGCGGTGAAGAATTCCCGGCTGGTACTCTGCGAACTGACCGGCCGGACGCTGCGGCAGGGGCTGACTTTGCTCGGCATCGATACCGTCGAGCAAATGTAGGATTGACAAGGTAGCAACTGTATTCAAACCGAGGAAGGTTTGAGGGCGAAGTTGAGGTAAGC
>CAZZWT010000301.1:0-3967 GCA_964657775.1 uncultured Candidatus Methylacidiphilales bacterium
CGCGCCCGGGCTGGGACAAAATCCCCGCGGTGCGGCACGGGCGGCTGATCGAGATTTCCTCCGACGATATCCTGCAGGCCGGTCCGCGCCTGGCGCGCGGGTATGAGATTTTGAAGCGCGAGATCGCCCGCGTCTCGCCGCCGCCGCCACATGCTCGTCACAATTCGCGCGTTGCCCGGACGCCGCGCAAAAGGGTATCCTCGACTCCCCCTATGACCACGCCCGCCGCGCCCGATCTCACCGACCCGAAGCTTTTCATCAATCGCGAATTGAGTTGGCTGGCCTTCAACCGCCGCGTGCTGGAAGAGGCGCAGGACATCACCCAGCCGCTGCTGGAGCGCGTCCGTTTTCTCGGCATCGTGACGTCGAACCTGGACGAATTTTTCGAAGTCCGCGTGGCCGGCATCAAGCAGCAGATCGAGCACGAATCGGACGACACCGGCCCCGACGGCATGAGCGCGCGCCAGGTTTTCGACGCGATTCGCCAGGATGTGCTGCATCTGATCGAGGACCAGTATCTGCTCTGGAACGATGAGCTCCTGCCCGCGCTCGGCCTGCACGGCGTTTACCTGCACGACTTCAAGTCCCTGAACAAGCACGACAAGGAATGGGCCAGCCAATACTTCCGCGATGAGGTCTTCCCAGTGCTGACGCCGCTGGCCGTCGATGCGAGCCATCCGTTCCCACAATTGCAGAACAAGAGCCACAATCTCTTTCTCAAGCTCAAGCGGCCCGAGCGGCCCACGGAAAGCCTGCACGCTGTCGTCGCCATTCCGCGCGTGCTGCCCCGGTTGGTACGCATTCCGCATCCGAAGACGGATGAGTGGCACTACATTCTCATCCAGAATTTGATCCAGAATCACATCGAGGATTTGTTCCCCGGCCTCGAGGTCGAGCAGGTCTACGGCTTCCGGATCACGCGCAACAGCGATCTCTACATCGACGAGGAAGAGGCGGAAAACCTCCTGCGCACAATTGAAGATGAATTGCGCAAACGCGCGCGCGGCAATGCGGTGCGGCTCGAGATCGAGCACGGCTGCCCGCCCGATCTGCGCCGTGTGCTGCTCGATATTTTTAAGCTGACCGAGGACGACGTCTACCTCGTCAACGGCCCGCTCAATTTCCTGCACCTGATGCCGCTGGCCTCGATCGACGCGCTGGCCTCGCTGCGCGACAAGCCTTACGTTCCGATCACGACGCATCTGCTGCCGGCGGGCACCGACCACTTCAAGGTCATCCGCCAGCGCGACGTGCTGCTGCATCATCCCTACCAAAGTTTTTCCAGCGTGGTGGAATTTCTCGATCATGCGGCCTCGGACCCGGCGGTATTGGCGATCAAGATGACGCTTTATCGCACCAGCGGCGACTCGCCGATCGTCCACTCGCTCATCCGCGCGGCGGAGCAGGGCAAGCAGGTCACCGTGCTAGTGGAGCTGCGCGCGCGCTTTGATGAGGCGAACAACATCGTGTGGGCGCGGCAACTCGAGGAAGCCGGCGTGCACGTGGTCTACGGGCTCGTCGGGCTGAAGACCCATTGCAAGGTGCTGATGGTGGTGCGGCGCGATGAGGATCGCCTCCGGCATTATCTCCACCTCGGCACCGGAAATTATCACCCGAGCACGGCCCGTTTCTACACCGACCTGAGCCTCTTCACCGCCAACGATGAGCTGGGCGAGGAAGTGGGGATGCTCTTCAACACGCTGACCGGTTTGTCGGAATTCAAGGGCGCCAAGAACCTGCTCGTCGCGCCATTTACGATGCACGACGAGTTTATCAAGCTGATCAATCACGAGCGCGATCTCGCCAAGGCGGGCAAGGAAGGGCGCATCATCGTGAAGCTGAATTCCCTGGTGGAAGAGAGCATGATCGTCGCGTTGTACGAGGCCTCGCAGGCCGGCGTGAAGATTGACCTGATCATCCGCGGCATCTGCTGCCTGCGCCCGGGCGTGAAGGGCGTGAGCGAGAACATCCGCGTCATCAGCGTGGTCGGGCGATTCCTCGAGCACAGCCGCATTTTCTTCTTCGGCCACGGCGGCAAGCATAAGGTTTATCTCGGCAGCGCCGACTGGATGCCGCGCAATTTGTTCCGCCGCGTCGAGGTGGTCTTCCCGGTGCTCGACCCGGCGCTGGCCAAGCGCGTCACCGAGGTGATCCTGCCCGCCTACCTGAACGATTGCGTGAAGGCGCGCGTGCTCGGCGCCGACGGCATCTACGCCCGCGCGATTTGCCCGCTCGGCCAGGAACCGGCGCAAGCGCAACTCACGTTCCGCAACCTCGCGCGCAAATCGGCGTCGCTGCGCATGGACAAGACGGAGAAACTGCCCGTGGTCGTGGTCAAGAAAAAGTAAGGATCGTCCGCGCGGCGCCCGGCGATTGGCTTGGGCTCCAGGAAAAGAAGAAAATTCCCCCGCCGCCCGTCTCAAATCTTCACCTTGAACGTCTCGCCCGGCTTGAGGTCGAGGATGAAGGCGGTCAGCCACTCGGCGAGATTCTCCAGGTCCTTCAGGCTCACCGCCTCGACGGGCGTGTGCATGTAGCGGTTCGGCACGCCGATCGCCGCCGTGGCGATGCCGCCTTTTTGCAGGAAGATGGCGTCCGCATCGGTGCCGGAACGCCGCGGATCGATGCCGCGCTGGAACGCAATCTTGTTCTTCACCGCGACTTCCTCCAGCCGCTTGACCAGCACCGGATGATTCACACTGCCCTTGCTCAGGATCGGGCCCTGGCCGAGCCGCGTGTCGCCGAAGCGCTTCTTGTTCGTGATGGGAATGTCGGTCGCCTGGCCGACATCGATGACCAGCGCCGCGTCGGGGTGCACGGTGTAGCCGATCATCTCCGCGCCATAGAGGCCGTTCTCCTCGCCGATGGCGGAGGCCGCGACGACCTGCGCCTTGAGCTTCTTGCCCTGCTTCGCGCAGAGCCGCAGCACCTCCGCCGCGACGAAGGTGCCGATGCGATTGTCGCACGCGCGCGCGATGTAGATGTCGTTATAGAGTTGCTGCCAGCCGACGATGTAGGTGATGAGATCGCCGACGGCCACGCGCTTTTCCGCTTCCTTTTTGTTGGGCGCGCCGATGTCGATGAAGAGTTCGTGCAACTCCGGATATTCCTGCTTCTTGCCACCCTGCATGTGGACGGCGAGCGCGCCAATGACGCCCAGCACCTCGCCATTGCGGCCGTGGATGTGGACGCGCTGCCCGCGCGCCAAGCCCGGGTCGTGCCCACCGACGCCGCTGAAGTAGATGAAGCCGTCATCGTCGATGTAGGAAATTTGAAAGGCGATTTCGTCGGCGTGGCCTTCGACCATGATCTTGGGCGAACCGCTTGGGTTGAGCGTCGCGATAACATTGCCGTAGGTATCGGTCTCGATCTTGTCCGCGTAGGGCTGGACGTAATCCAACCACACGCGCTGGCCGCGAGCTTCATCGCCGGAGGGCGTGGGCGTGTTGAGGAGCTTGGTGAGAAAGGCGAGGGATTCGGGACGCATGGCTGAATCTGGACTGCCTTTGCAGGATTAACAAGCTAGTGTAGTTCATGATGGGGTAGCCCGGACAACTCGTTGTCCGGGTCGCGGAGGCTTGGCGGAGCGACAAGAGGCAGCCGATTCTGAACGCATTGCCGGTGACGGCCTCCTGTGCCTCGATCGACGTTTCAATCTCGGCACCCGGACAACAAGCTGAGACCTCTGCGAAAGTCCGTCTGAATAAGCCGGAGGCTTTACAGAGCCGTAGCCGGTGGTCAGACCGCAGCAGCGGTCGCCACCACCGGTATCCGCACAAAAATTTGTGACAACCCCGAAGGGGTTGCAGAGCTTTCTCAGAGGCAGAACGGGGCGCTCAAATCGGTTCTGCAACCCCTGCGGGGTTGTGTCTTTTTTTAACTTATTCCGGTGGTGTCGGCCTGCTGGCCTCCACCACCGGCTACGGTTAGGGCAAGCCTCCGGCTTGCTAAAAACAGCCTACTCGGA
>CAZZWT010000302.1:0-3937 GCA_964657775.1 uncultured Candidatus Methylacidiphilales bacterium
CCACCATCCGCGATCTCGCCCTCAAGGGCAAACGAGTCCTCGTCCGTGTCGACTACAACGTCCCGCTCCAGGAAAAGGACGGCGTGCAGGTCATCACCAACGACAAGCGCATCAAGGAAACCGTCCCCACGATCAAGTATCTGATTGACCAGGGCGCGCGGATTCTTTTGTGCGCGCATTTGGGTCGCCCGAAGGGCAAGAAGGACCCGAAGCAGTCGCTGGAGCCAGTGGTCAAGCCGCTCTCGGATTTGATCGGCGTGCCGGTGAAGTTCGTGCCCGATTGCATCGGTGAAGTGGCCGAGAAGGCCGCGGCGGAGTTGAAGGATGGCGAAGTCGCCCTGTTGGAAAATCTGCGCTACTATGACGCGGAAGAAGCCAACGACCCCGAGTTCAGCCAGAAGCTGGCCAAGCTCGCCGATGTCTACGTCAACGACGCCTTCGGCGCGGCCCATCGTGCCCATGCCTCCACCGCCGGGGTGGCAAAGTACGTCAAGGATCGCGGCATCGGCCTGCTGATGGAGCGCGAGCTGAAGTATCTCGGCGACGAGCTGGAAAATCCCAAGAAGCCCTTCGTCGTCATCCTCGGCGGCGCCAAGGTTTCCGACAAGATCAAGGTCATCGACCGCCTGCTCGAGAAGGCCGACACCATCCTCATCGGCGGCGCCATGGCCTACACGTTCGCACTGGCCCAGGGCAAGAAGATCGGCAAGTCGCTTTCGGAACCGGACAAGGTCGACATCGCCAAGTCCGCGCTGGAAAAGGCGAAGGCCAAGGGCGTGAAGTTCCTGTTGCCGGTCGATACGTTCATCACGGAGAATTTTGATTTCAAGGCCAAGACCATCTCGCCGGGCAAGTACCTGCCGGTGGGCGCCGACATCCCGGACGGCTGGGAAGGCATCGATATCGGACCCGAAACGGTGAAGCTGTTTTCGGCCGAGGTCGCGAGCGCCGGTACCATTTTGTGGAACGGACCGATGGGCGTATTTGAAGTGGCCGACAGCGCCGTGGGCACGTTCGCCATCGCCAAGGCCATCGCGGCCAATAGCAAGGCGGTCAGCATCATCGGCGGCGGCGATTCCGTGTCGGCGATCAAGAAGGCTGGCGTGACCGACAAGGTCTCGTTCCTCTCGACCGGCGGCGGCGCTTCGCTCGAGTTCCTGGAAGGCAAGGAACTTCCCGGCGTGGCTAGTATTCCTGACAAAAAATAATTGGCTTGGCGACTTTCCTGTGACCAGACTTGTTGTACCTTCGTCTGGAGCGCATGAAATACGTCCGGCTTAAATGGAAACACGAGAACCCGGACGAGCCGGTCTACATTTTCAGCGAACTGGATGAGGCCGGCCAGGAAGTGCGTAAGATCGAGTGCTTCCGCAACGGCTTCTGCGATGTCGCCACCGCCCTCGGCTCCTCCTCGGGCAGCACGGCGCTGATGACGCTGCCGTTGCCCGACCTGAACGTCCTTGCCAAGCGTGACCCCGAGTTCGAGCCGGTCGATATCACCAAGGAGGAATTCGACGAAGTGTGGTCGAAGCGGGTGTATAAGGCGGTTTGAAATCGGGACGTGCTTTCCGGTAAGGAAGGCAGACGCTTCGTCAGAGGTGGACGTCTAAACAAACACCGTCCTCCTGAGCGAAAAGGGCTCCTCCAAACCCTTGCCCGCCACGACAACCTCGCGCCGACCTCAAGTCGCCGACGCTGGCTTCGCTTCGCCCTCATGGGGCACGGCCGATTGATTGATGGCCGGCTTGATCGTGCTAAGCTTGGGGTGGCGCGTCAGATAGGTGTCGATCTCCTGCAAAGAGCCGAGGACGCGGGCCCAGCATCGCCGCTCCGGGTGGTCCGCCCCCGGGTCGAGCAGGGCTAGGTCGCGAATGCCCTGCCTGACGGCCGCGACCGCGAATTGGGGATTCGCGAAGAAGCAGCCAAATTCATCGATGATGGCCTGCAACGTGGAACGGAGTTTACCCGAGTGCGCTTCGGTCTCGAGCCAGTAGCGAAGACGCAGAAGCTCGTTGCCCAGCGTGATCGCGCCGAGACCGGCCTCGAGCCATTCATCGGTCGACGTGGCCGAGGGATTTTGCGGGTCGTAGAGACGGTAAACACGGTCGTACATCCGCGTTTCCCAGAAACAAAAGTGAGGAATAGGCTCAAGTTGCGCCAATTCCTGCAGGCCGCGCCGAATGCGATAGGTGACATAGCGCCGGGCCGCCACCGGGCTCGCCGGCAGAATGAGCACGTAGGAAAGCGTGCCGCAGAGCACACCGCCGAGGACGGCCACGGCGATGTTCAAGGAATCGCCCAGGCTGAAGACCATCTGGTTCGCCGGTTGGACGACGTAGCAAAAAACGAAGGCGAAGCTGAGGGCGGGCGCGGCCAGGGAAGGATTTGCCATCACCAGCGCGAGGGGAACGAAGAAGAAGCCGAGGGCCAGGCTGAGAAACTCGAAGCCCGAGCCGGTCGACAGGACGAAGTATTTGCAGATCAACCCGGCGATTGCCGCGAGGGTGCCGGCCTTGAAAAAATTCCAGCCGACCTGGTCCGGAAGGGGCAGGGCGGAGAAGAGGCTGATCAAGACCGCGACAAAGACGAGAGCGAGCGGGCCGCGATCCCACGCGCTGGCGATCCAGAACGCGCCCATGGCGTTGACCGCGATGAAGGCGCGCAGGCCGTTGATCCAGGCCGCGCGGAGATCGCGGTGAAAATTCAGCGCGAGTCGCGGCGCGGTCTTCCCGTTGCCGTGCACAATGTCGCGCCAATCGCGCAGCGCGCTTTCCAGCCGATTGACGAGATCGTGCATGCGATCGGCGACGAATCGGCTGGAGACGATTTCCTCGGGCGATCCGGCTCCTGCTTCCGGTTGCAGGTCATCGATCCGCTTTTGCATTTCGCCGAGGCAGATGATCATCTCATCCAGATTCCCACGATCCAATTCCGCCGGCATGGTGTTGAGGAAGTCGAGGATCTGGGCATGAATCGTCTCGAGCGCATCGCCCTGGGGCCAGCCGCAGCGGTGGAGATGGGCGTCGAGCGAACGGCGCGCGGAGATGATGCCGAAACTATCGGCGAGAAGACTGCGCGCCTGATTGGCAATGAGGCGGAAGTTGGCCGACTCCGCCTCGGCGTATTCGACCAAGGTGTTCAGCGCGATCAAATCGAAGATCAGCTTTCGCCCGATTTGCAGCCGGACGTTATTGTCGGCCTGCCACGAATAAGCGGCGCGATGGGCCACATCCTTGAGCACGAGTTGCAGTTTCTCCCGTGCCTGCGCGGCGGCGCGATGCGGGGCGAAGACGAGATTCACCAGCACCGTGCAGCCCACGCCGGTTAAAATGGCGGCGGCCCGGGCCATGCCGATGAAGAAGACTTGATCCGGCGCGGGGATGGCGCCGGCCGCGACGATGCCCGCCGTGTAACCGATGAGCACGGTGCCATAGGCGCGAAAGTTTGTCAGGATATTGGCGGCCACGGTGCTGGCCGCGACCAGCGTGGCCAGACCCAGGACGAAAAACTCCGGCGTCTGCGCAAACAGGGCGATCAACGCTATGCCGAGGAGCGCTCCGGCAATGGTGCCGAGCGCGAAATAGAGACTCTTCGATAACATCATTCCCGGCGCGGGCAGGGCCAGAATCCACACCGCGAGCAACGTCCAATACGCCGACTCCAGCTGAAAGACGAAGGAAACATAGAGCGCCAACAGCGTGGTCAACCAGGTGCGGAGGGCGAAGCCTTGCATGTCCCGCACGCGGGGTGACAATTGAAGCAAGGGCCACGCGCTCATGATGCGCACCACTTGCGCATAAGACGGCCCCTTTCGCCAAGTCGAAACCGCACCCTACTTTTCCTTGTCTCCACCGGGCAGGCGGGCCATAATCTTGGCGTTGCCCGCCGGTGTGGTGAAATGGCAGACACGACAGACTCAAAATCTGTTATACGCAAG
>CAZZWT010000303.1:0-526 GCA_964657775.1 uncultured Candidatus Methylacidiphilales bacterium
CCTCGATCGAAGTTTCGATCTCGGCACCCGGACAACGAGTTGTCCGGGCTACCCATCAGAAAACTAACTCCGCAGATGCTGCCCGCTCAGTTGCTTCTTCAGCAGTTCGTCGTCCGCATCGACCATGATCTTCACCAACTGGGCGAAGGTCGTCTTGGGTTGCCAGCCGAGGATTTTCTTCGCCTTGGCGGCGTCGCCGATCAGCAGATCGACTTCCGCCGGGCGGTAGTAACGCGGGTCGATCTTCATGTACTGTTTGTAGTCCATGTCCGAGTAGCGGAAGGCTTCCTCGAGAAATTCCTGCACGGAGTGGGTCTCGCCCGTGGCGACAACATAATCACCGCCCTGCTCCTGCTGGAGCATGAGCCACATCGCCTCGACATACTCGGGTGCGTAGCCCCAGTCGCGGCGGGCCTCGAGATTCCCGAGATAAAGTTCCTTCTGCAAACCGGCCTTGATTCGCGACAGGGCGCGCGTGATCTTGCGCGTGACGAACGTCTCGCCGCGCCGGGGCGATTCGTGGTTG
>CAZZWT010000303.1:536-3927 GCA_964657775.1 uncultured Candidatus Methylacidiphilales bacterium
GTTGAAGAGGATGCCGTTGCTGGCGTGCATCTGGTAGCTCTCGCGGTAATTCACCGTCATCCAGTAGCCGTAGACCTTGGCGGCGCCGTAGGGGCTGCGCGGATAAAAGGGCGTGTCCTCGCGCTGCGGCACGGCCTGCACCAGACCGTACATCTCACTGCTCGAGGCCTGGTAAAAGCGGGCCTTCGGCGCCGTCTCGCGGATCGCCTCCAAGAGCCGCGTGGTGCCAAGGCCGGTGACGTCGCCGGTGTATTCCGGCACATCGAAGCTGACGCGGACGTGGCTCTGCGCGCCGAGGTGGTAGACCTCGTCGGGCTGGATTTCGTGGAGCAATTTCATCAGCGAGGCGGAATCGCTCAGGTCGCCGTAGTGGAGAAAAAGTTTCACGCCGGTGACATGACGATCCACGTAGAGATGATCGATGCGCTCGGTGTTGAACGAGCTGGAGCGCCGGATGATGCCGTGAACCTCGTATCCTTTGCCCAGCAATAATTCGGCGAGATAGGAACCGTCCTGGCCTGTGATTCCCGTGATGAGTGCTTTTTTGCTCAAGGTCGTGGGAGATTAACTTCCGCTCGAGGCTCGCAGGGCGAGCGTGACCTGTTTCAGGCGCGCTGTGCTTTCCTCGCTGTGCGTGGCGATTTCGGGATCGTTCGCAAATGCCTGGTGGACGAGGCGGCGGTCGAACGAATTCATCGGCGCGAGCACGATCGGCTTGCCGGTCTGGCGGACCTGCTCGGCCAAGTCGCGGATGCGGCCGAGGAAATCCTGCTTTTCCTTTTGGCGATAGCCTTCGATATCGACAATCACGTTGGCCACGCCTTCCTCGCCGCGATTGAGAATGCGGTTGAGGAGATACTGTAAATCTTCAAGGACCTGGCCGTCGCGACCTATGAGCCGGCCGGCTTCGCGCGAGTGAACATTAAGAACGTGGCGGCCCGCGGGTTCCATCTCTTCCACCTCAAAGACGAGGCCAAGATGCCCGAGCATCAGTTCCAAGGTTTCACGTGCGCGCTGCGAAGTCATGCCGGGACTATAAAAGGCCGGTGGGACAATCGCCAACCCTTTAATTGCCGCCTTGGGCGTGCTCTTTCCTCCACGGATGCGGCTGTCCATGGATGAGCAGGAGATTCGGCTTGGTGCGGGATTGGACGACGCGCTGGTAGGGGAGCATCTCCGCGTCGATTTCCGGCGCGTGCGGAAAGGAGACGAGATCGGCCAGGGCACCAGGGGAAATCTGGCCAAGCTTGCCCACCTGCCCGAGCGCCTTCGCGCCGTTGAGCAGCACAATCTCCAGCACATCGCGGTCGCCGAGGCCGTGCAGCGCCTGCGCCTCGCGCATCTCCGCGCGCATATCGAGCGAGTTGTTGCTGGCGAGGCTGTCGGTGCCCAGGCAGACGTTGACGCCGTACGCGCGCAGCGCCTTCATCGGGAACGGCGAGTGGCCGAAATAGGTGTGGCACTTCGGGCAATGGACGACCGAGGCGCCGGAGTTGGCGACAAGTTCGTAGTCGTAATCGTGCAGGTAATTGAGATGCGCGATAATGCAGGTGGAGCCGATGACGCCATGTTCGACGAGATGCGAGAGGGCCGAGCCTTGCCCGCAATCGGAGTTGTCCCGGCCGAGGCCACCGACGAAATCGTGCAGCGGGCCGCTGGCGTGGGAGAACATCTCGTGCTCCTCGATCGACTCGGCGATGTGGGTGGTGGAGAGCATACCGTACTTTTCGCCGCACGAGCGGGCCAGGCGATAGAGCGCGACCGACGCGGTGTAGGGCGCGTGGGGCGAGAGGCCGAAGCCGCCGAGCCACTCCGGGTGGCTCTCGAAAAAGCTGAGCGCGCCGAGGAGCGTCTCGTCTTCGTTGATGCGCGATCGGACGTCGATGAGCTCCAGGAACCACCAGGTGCGCAGCGGAGGAACAGGCAGGCGCGGCAGCAATTCCGGGAAGGCCTCGATGTTGGCGACGGTGGTGCAGCCGTGCTGCCCGAGCATCTCGAAGCCCTCGGCGATGGAGGCGATGTAGTCCTCCTTGCCGAACGAGCGGCGCAGACCGTTGATCGTCTTGATCCACTCGGTAAACCCCTGTCGCGCGCTGAGGGCGCCCCTGAAACAGGTGAAATCGAGGTGGCAGTGGGCGTTGATGAGGCCGGGCAATAGCGTGCTGGCGCCGAGATCAACGACTTCCTCGCCCGGCTGGGCGGTCAGTTCGGCGGCGGGGCCAACGGCGGTGATTTCCGAACCTTCGACGCGCACGGCGCCCCTGAAAAGGGGAGGCGCGCAGAGGGGCAGGACAACATCGGCAAGGTACAACATAGGTCAGGCTTCAATTAGCTAAAATAGCGACCCGGGCATTGTCGGCCACGAAAAGAAATATATATTTTGTGTCACATGATTTGGGGGGTTGACGATGAATGCTTGGAGACGAGGCAATTCCCGTTCCAACGAATGTTGGGAGATACGGATCATCCGGCAGGGCGGATGCAAAGTGAGTTGTGAATTAGCATGCCGCCATCTTTGCACGAAGAACGGCGGGGGCGGTATAGCACGGTTTGCTGCGTTTCTAATATTTGCTAAAAAGAATGGAAATTTAGCGAATATAGAAAAGTGCCAGCCCGCATGCTACGGTAGCGCCATGAAAGCCCTTCTCCCGGCCCTGATCGCACTCGCCCTTCTGCCGCTGCGCGCGGGCACGATCGTGGCGGAGCCGTTTCCACCCGCGAAGCTGACGAGCCTCTACATCGAGAAGGACGAGAAGGGCAAATCGACCACGCTGCAAGTGGCGGGCGATGCGGTGGTCTTCAAGATCACCATGGGCGGGCAGGTGCTGGATAGCGCCACGGTCCATCCCTCCGGTGAGGATTGGTTCAAGTTCATCCAGAGCCTCAATGGCGCGAAGGTCTACACCTGGGCGGCGAAATATGAGTACCCGGGCCAGGGCCCGGCGTGGGTCATCGACCTGCAAATGGACGGGCGCAAGTTCTACAGCGAAGGCACGAACGAGTATCCCAAGGAAGGCGCCGAGGCGACGCCGCAGGCCGATCCCAAGGCAGGACCGAGCGTGCCGTTCCAGCTCTTCTGGCAGGCGGTGCTCGAGCTCGCGGGCAAGGCGCCGCCGGTAAAAGGGTGATCGATGCTCTTTAATTCCTACGTTTTCCTCTTCGCCTTTTTGCCTATCACCCTGCTCGGTTTTTTCCTCCTCGGGCGTTGTGGGAAGATTCGCGCGGCGGCTTTGTGGCTGACGCTCGCCTCGCTTTTCTTTTACGGTTGGTGGAATCCCGCCTATCTCATCCTGATCGTCGCTTCCATCTTGGTGAACTATTGGCTCGGGGTGGCCATTCACCGGGCGCAGCGGGGGCACCTCGGCCTATCGCCGAAGTTGATGCTCGGGTT
>CAZZWT010000304.1:0-3892 GCA_964657775.1 uncultured Candidatus Methylacidiphilales bacterium
CAGAAGCGCACCCAGTACATCGCCATGGGCGCGTTTGCCGCCGTGGTGCTGGCCGTGGGCGCCGTCCTTTATATGCGGCTCGATCCGCCGTCGAAGGTTTTTAATGAGATGATCCAGATTCCGGCCGGGCCGTATGTCTACCAGGCCGGTCCGGCCACGATCGACAAAGACTACTATATCGATAAGTACGAGGTCACCTTCGGGCAGTACCTGAAGTTCCTGCGCGCCGTCGACAAGGCCGGCACCGACGCGGCCTGGCGCAATGAGGCGCAGAAGGGCGAGAAGAATCACGAGCCGAAGGATTGGGCCGACCGCGAGGAAAACGGGCAACTCATTGCGGGCATTTTCCATTGCATCAAGTATCACCAGCCCTACAGCAAAGTGCTGCTGACGCTGGACGATCCTGTCTTTAACATCGACTGGTACGACGCCGAGGCCTACGCGAAATGGGCCGGCAAGCGCCTGCCCACCGAGCAGGAATGGGAAAAGGCCGCGCGCGGCAAGGACGGCTTCCTCTATCCCTGGGGCAACACGTGGCAGCCCAACGCCAATACCTCGGTGCCTGCACCGGGGCAGGACCGGTTTTCCGTGCCGGTCCACGTCTTCATGGCGGTGGATGAGATGCCGCAGGACAAAAGTCCTTACGGCGTCTACGGCATGGCCGGCAACGTCGCCGAGTGGACCGACACGGTGGTGCCGAGCAGTGCTATGTCGACAGTGAACGTGGCGGTGATCCGCGGAGCAAATTTCAAGACCAACTCCGAGGAACACGCCGTGCTGACCTATCGCAACACCCGCGACGGCGTGCTGACCCACCGCGATTTCTGGATCGGCTTCCGTTGCGTCAGCGATACGCCACCGGCTGCGAAGTAATCTGACAGAATAGCCGGTTGGTGAGGAAGGTTTGGGATCGATAAAACCCCAAATTCCGTTTATTCCGTTATTCCGTCATCTCATTTACCTTCAAGTTCTCCTAATACCGGGACGGCGCCCCTTGGCATCCGGCGCAGGAACCGCTAGAGTCTAGGCTTCCATGCCCCGCAAATCCGAACCCAGTTCCCCCGACGCGCCGCCGAAGGTCAAAGTCTCGCGCGAAACGCTCGGGCAGATGTTTAGCCTCTATACCTACCTCCGGCCTCATCGCGGACGCCTGGGCATAGGACTTTTCATGCTCATCGCCTCGACCCTCCTCGGGCTCTTCTTCCCGCTCCTGGCCGGCGTGATGATCAACAGCAAGACGCATCAGGAAGCCTTCGACACGGCGCTGCTCATGGTCGGCATCCTCTTCGCCCAAGGAGTCATGTCGTACTTCCAATCGTTCCTCTTTAATACGGTGGGGGAGTACGGCCTCGCCGATCTGCGCAAGCGGCTTTTCAATCATCTGACGGAAATGCCGATGACCTTCTTCAACCAGCGGCAGGTGGGCGAATTGACCAGCCGCATGTTCGCCGATCTGACCCAACTGCAGGATGCGTTCGTCATGGCCATTCCCCAGTTCCTGCGCCAAAGCATCATCATGCTCGGCAGTCTGGTGATGATGATCTACATCTCGCCAAAGCTCACCGGCGTGATGCTCTCCTGCTTTCCGCCCACGATCATTGGCGCGATTCTCATCGGGCGGCTGGTGGGCAAGCGCTCGCGCACGACCCAGGACGAACTGGCCCAGGCAGCGAATGTGGTTTCCGAGGCTTTTCAAGGCATCGCCAACGTCAAGGCGTTCTGCAACGAACTCTTCGAGCAAAAACGGTATGAACTGCGGATAACCGAATTTCTCAAGTCGATCCGCCATGGCGCGATCGTCCGCGCGCTTTTGGTGGCCTTCATTATCTTCGCGATCTTCAGCGCCATCACCATCGTGCTTTGGTATGGCACCGATCAACTACTCGATGGCCGCTTAAAGTCGGGCAATCTGATCCAGTTCACTTTCTATACCATTTTTATCGGCGGATCGATCGGCAGCTTTGCCGATCTTTATAGCAACCTTCAGCGTTCCATCGGCGCGACCCAGCGCGTGCGCGAACTCCTCGGCGAACCGGCCGAGACCCTCGATGCGGTCACGCGTACCACCCGCTTCCGCGGCGACGTCAGCTTCGATCGCGTGGAGTTCGCCTATCCTTCGCGGGCCGAGGTACAGGTGCTCAAGGGCCTCAGCTTCTCCGTTGCGGCGGGCAAAGTCGTCGCGCTCGTCGGCCCGAGTGGCGCGGGCAAATCGACCATCGCGTCACTACTCCTGCGCTTCTACGATCCCCAACAAGGTGCGATCATCTTCGATGGCAAGCGCGCGACCGATTACGGCCTGCACGAGCTGCGCAGCCAGATGGCGCTCGTCCCGCAGGAGGTGCTGCTCTTCGGCGGATCGATCGCGGAGAACATCGCCTACGGCAAACCGGGCGCGACGCAGGCGGAGATCGAATCGGCCGCGAAGCGTGCGAACGCGCACGAGTTCATCACCGGTTTCCCCGAAGGCTACGCGACCCTCGTCGGCGAGCGTGGCGTGAAGGTTTCCGGCGGCCAGCGTCAACGCATCGCCATCGCGCGCGCGTTGTTGAAGGATCCATCCATCCTCATCCTCGACGAAGCCACCAGCGCGCTTGACGCCGAAAGCGAACAACTCGTCCAGCAGGCGCTGGAAGAATTAATGAAGGGCCGCACCTGCTTCGTCATCGCGCATCGGCTGTCGACCATTCGCAATGCCGACACCATCGTGCTCCTGCGCGACGGCGTTGTCCGCGAAACCGGTTCGCACGACGAACTGATGCTCCTCCCCGAAGGCGCCTACCGCCGTATGGTCGAACTCCAGCACGGCGCGAATGTGCTCACGGAAGAAGCGGAGGTCGCGGCGGTGGAGTGATCAGCGAACAGAGATGCGATTCATCTCACAATGAATCGCTCTATTGGCAACAAGTCCAGGTCAGGAATGCGTTTGAACTCGCCAACGTTAAGCGTGGCAACCGTGTGATGGTGGGTGATTGCCGTCGCAGCGATAATCAGATCGTGCAGGCCGATTCTTTGCCCTGCTTTTTCAAGATCCGCCCAAATCTCGGCATGAACGAGAGCTTCCTCAGCCCGGAAGGGTAACACGGGCAATCTCGTTTCAATATGTCGGATGAAGCTTCGTCGGTGTTGCAGCTTGGTGTCTTTTCCGCGATGAAATCCATGCCAAAGCTCGGAGAGCGTTATGGACGCCATAAAAACCGTCCCACCATTTGGCAGGCTGGAGAAAAGGCTGTCCAGATCAAACTTCTCTCGCTCAGCCGCGATCAAGATCGAGGTATCTAAAACTAATCCCATGGCGAAACATAAGGCTTGAAGAACTTACGTCCTTCCTCGATATCTCGCGCAAAGGCTTCTGCTTCCTCTGGGGAAAGGCGAGGGCGCTCTTTCCATGCCTTGGCAAACTCTGCAACAGTGACGTGCCGTGGTCGATTATTCAACTCCTCAAGGCGCTGCAGAACTAGATCACGTTCCTCAAGCTTCAGCTTCGGGAGCTCTTCAAGGATTTCGGTCACATTCATAGGGAGACCCTACACTTTTGAGAGCGAAAAACAAGCCGTCAGCAAACGATTTGAATTTAGATGCGAGGAAGGAATTCCTAAATCCAGTTACAGCTCCGCAAGCTCACGCGCCCCTGCCTTCGTACGCAGGCAGAGGCGTAAAGCTGGTGGCAAATCCTGCCGCGGGCGCAGAAATTTGCCGGGTGGGGTTAGGCTTCGGCGAGCCAATCTCCGAGACGGAGAAAGGCGCGTATTTTCCGGCGTTCATACCGGCTTTGTTGGACTTTACTCGAACGCTGATCCGCGAGGCGGAAGGCGTTTTTGTGAGTGCGAACGGAGTCGACCATCGTGTCGGCTGTTTTCATCAGGACGGATTTCCTTTCTGGGTTATTTGTTCG
>CAZZWT010000305.1:0-3846 GCA_964657775.1 uncultured Candidatus Methylacidiphilales bacterium
GGAGTTTGAAAAACCGCTGGTCGAAATCGAGAAGAAGATCGAGGCGCTCAAGGCGCAGTTTGCCGAGCATATCGCCGATGCCAGCCCGGGCATCGAGGCGCTCGAGAAGGAGCTGCAGGAGATGCGCGAGCACCTTTACTCCAATCTTTCTCCTTGGCAGCGCGTGCAGATCGTGCGCCACCCCGCGCGCCCCTACACGCTCGATTACCTCAAGCTGCTGGCGGAGGATTTCACGGAGATGAGCGGCGACCGTTGCTACGGCAACGATCATGCGCTGCTCGGCGGACTGGCCCGCATCGGCGATGAGCGCGTGATGGTCATCGGCCACCAGAAAGGCCACGACACGAAGCAGAACATCAAGCACAACTTCGGCCTCGCGCATCCCGAGGGCTACCGCAAGGCGCTTCGCTTAATGAAGATCTCCGACAAGTTTGGCCTGCCCATTGTGAGCTTTATCGATACGCCCGGCGCCTATCCCGGCATCGCTTCCGAGGAGCGCCACATCGCCGAGGCGATCGCGGTAAACCTGCGCGAAATGTTTACGTTCAGCGTGCCGATTGTCGCCGTGGTCTTGGGCGAAGGCGGCAGCGGCGGCGCGCTCGGCATCGGCGTGGCGGATCGCGTGCTGATCCTGGAGAACGCCTACTACTCGGTCATTTCGCCCGAGGGTTGCGCGGCCATTTTGTGGAAGGACCAATCGCACGCGCCGAAGGCGGCCGCCGCGCTGAAGATGACCGCACCCGATTTGCTCGCGCTCAATCTCGTCGACGAGGTGATCCCCGAGCCGATGGGCGGCGCGCACAACTCGTGGGAGACCTCAGCCGAAGCGGTGAAGTCCACCGTGCTGCGCCACCTGCACGAGCTGAAGAAGCTCGACGAGTACGATCTCAAGGAAAAGCGCTACGCGAAGTTCCGGGCGTTTGGGGAGGTTTCCGAAGCTGTTGCCTGAGGTAAGACGGAATAACGGAATGAACGGAATTTAGAATAGGATTAATATGATTGAGAGGATTGGGTGAAGGAGAGAAATCTTCTGACCTTAAAATCCTCCGGATCATACTAATCCTATTTAAAACTCCCCTGCCCCCATTCCGTTAATTCCGTTATTCCGTCTATGTGCTCCTCCGACGAAATTTTCATGCGCCGCGCACTCGAGCTGGCCGAGGCGGCTCGCGCGCGCGCGGAAGTGCCCGTCGGCGCTGTGCTTGTCCGCGATGGCGCAATCCTGACCGAAGGCAGCAACGAAGTCGAAACGCGCCAGGACGCCACCGCGCATGCCGAGATGCTCGCCATCGCCGAGGCGCAGGCGTTGCTCAAGACGTGGCGGCTCAACGGCACCACGCTCTACGTCACGAAGGAGCCCTGCCCGATGTGCGCCGGCGCCCTTGCCCATGTGCGCGTGGACCGCATTGTCTTCGGCGTCGGCGATCCCAAGGCCGGTGCGTGTGGCGGCGCGTTTCAGCTCTTTGATCTGCCGGGGTTGAATCATCGCTGTGAAATTACGCCAGGCGTGCTGGGCGAGGAATCGCTGGCGATTCTTCAGGATTTTTTTCGCGAGAGGAGAAGCGCGTAAGCGCTCCCTTCTTAACAAATGTAGCGGCGGTCTATGACCGCCGGACTATAACCGCCGAAACGGCAAACGGTTGATCTCTCCCTGATACGGCCACAAAGCCGGCTCCGCCACCAGCCCTTTTCGCACCGGATTATCATAAGCGTAAATCCATTTCTCCTCATAAGACTCCTCCGATCTCACCACATGATCGAAGAAGCCCTTCTGCCAATGAGGTGAAGTATGTCCGGCCAGACGAAGCGTCTTCGACAAACTATTCTTCAACGACTTCATCCATATCGATAGGTCAATTTCGTCGGGTAGCGTGACGAACAGGTGGAGATGATCCGGCATAATGACGTACCGGCCAATGATGATACGGCGGATTCGCGCATGCTCGCCGAAGTGAAGGAAGGCGGCATGGATTTCCGCATTGGCTAAAAAAGGCAGGCGATCCCACGTGCAGGCCGTGATGAAGTAGATCGAGTAACCTTCGAAGAGTTCTTCGAGACGTTCCAGACGCAAAGGCATAAATAATCCGGCGGTCATAGACCGCCGCTACATTATGAGAGACGGGCAGCGGCTTCGCCCTCGGCCTCATCCTGCAAATACTCGCGGGTCTCGACGATGGCCCTCGCCAACTCAATCGGGCTAAACGGACTCTCCTGCACCACCGCAATCTGCTTCATGCGGATCAGCTCGAGCACGGCGAGAAAAGTCACGACGATTTCGGTGCGCGTGGCGCCGGCGATGAAGAGTTCCTCGAAGACGATGCGGCTGCGCTCGGCGAGCTGGCCGGTGATGAACTGGATCTTGTCGCTCACGGTAAAGCGGTCCTCGAAGATGTCCTTGAGGTCCTCGTCCTTGCTGGCGCGCGCGAGCACTTTCTGGAACACGGCGAGCAGGTCGAACAGGCCCACCTTGTCGAAGGGCAGGCTGCCGTCCGCGGCGAGATCGGGCTTGAAGGTGCCGCCACGGCCATAGACGCCCTCCTGCCGCACGAGGCACTGCTGCAACTCAAAGGCGGCGTCCTTGTATTTCTTGTACTCGACGAGCTGGCGCACGAGTTCCCAGCGGGGATCGTCCTCCTCGGCCTCATCCTCGGGCGGGCGCTGGTCGTGCGGCAGGATGGTGCGGCTCTTGATGTAGACCAGCGTGGCGGCGACGACGAGATATTCGCCGGCGACTTCAAGGTCGAGCATTTTGATTAGCTGCAGATACTCGAGATACTGGCTGGTGATTTTCTCAATCGGGATGTCGTAGATATCGAGCTCGTCCTTCTTGATCAGATAAAGGAGCAGATCGAGCGGCCCTTCAAAGACGGGTAGCTTGATGTGCGTCAGCTTCTCGGGATCGATGTCGGTTGGGGAAATTTCTTCGGTCATGGCGGCAAAGACGGTTATCTTTGCGCCGCAAGGCCTACGCGTAAAACCAAATCGCATTCCGGCGAAGTGGTGCTAAATATGGGCTTATGGAACATCGCATCATCGGGACAACGTTGCCGGTACTGGAACTGCAAATGGCTGCTGGCGAGAGCGTGGTGGCCGTATCGGGCGAACTTTCGTGGATGAGCCAGTCGATCGTGCTGCAGACGACCTCCGGCCTTAGCAGCGGAGGAATCGGCGGTCTCTTTAAACGCGTGGTGGGCGGCGGATCAATTTTCATGACGCAATACACCGCGCAAGGCGCGCCCGGCCTGCTTGCCTTTGCGACGAAGATGCCGGGCCATATCCTGCCGATTGAATTGGGACAAGGCGGCGACTATCTCGTGCATCGTCACGGCTTTCTGTGCGGCACCGAAGGCGTGCAGCTCAGCATGGGCTTTCAGCAATCGCTTGGCGCGGGCATCTTCGGCGGCGACGGATTTCTGCTGCAGCGCATCACGGGCAACGGCCAGGCGTGGGTGGAGCTCGACGGCGAGGTCATCCCCTACACGCTGGCGGCAGGAGAGACGCTGCGCGTTCATCCCGGACATGTCGGCATGTTCGACGCCAGCGTGACTTTCGGCATCACGCGCATTCAGGGCATCCGCAATATGCTCTTCGGTGGCGATGGAATTTTCCTCGCGGCGCTGACCGGCCCCGGCCGCATCTGGCTGCAATCGCTGCCGCTCTCCAATCTCGCGCATGCGCTCCGGCCCTATCTGGGCGGCGGGACGACAGAGACGGTGGAGGATGTGGGCGCGGGGGCGGTGGTTGGTTCCATCGTGCGTGGTCTGCTGAGTAAGTAGACACAACCGCTGCGTGCACGCTCGGGTGGGTGGTCCGGGCTGCTTGTTGCCCGGATCGACCCGCAGCAGC
>CAZZWT010000306.1:0-3830 GCA_964657775.1 uncultured Candidatus Methylacidiphilales bacterium
CGCGTCCCAAAATGAAATTGAGGTCTGCGAGAAAGGCTAGGCGTCCCGCCGCGGGAAGCTTCCGGCGCGGGGCCGAGGGATAAGTCCCGCGCCGGCTAACTTTTTATGCGCCCGCTTACTGCTTCACCAAATACCCTTGCGCGACCTGATGGAATTGCTCGAGCTGATCATCCTGCCACGCCTTATCCTTGCCGAGCTCCTTTGCCAGCAACTCGACGGCGCGTGGGGCCATGCGGATGGCCGCGCGGGCGTTGAGGAAGAGCGCGCGGGTGCGGCGGGCGAGGACGTCTTCCAGCGTCCGCGCCATTTCCTCGCGGGTGACCCAGATGACTTCCGCCGCGGTATAAGGTAATTCCTTGTCCAGCGGCTCGCCCAGCGTCGGATCCTTCGCGATCAAAGCCTGGATCGCCGTCGCGTCGCTGCCGTAATAGGAGAGCGCGCCAAAATTCCCGGCATTCGTGTGGTAGCCGTGGATGTTCAGGTTCTTCGTCACGCAATTCTTGTCCGGCAAATCGGCCAGCGTCGCGGCCTGGTCCACGGCGTCCTCCGCCATGTTGCGATAGGTCGTCCACTTGCCGCCGGCGATGCTGAGCAGGCCGGATTGGTCGATGTGCACGGTGTGATCGCGCGACAGCGCCGCCGTGTTCTTGCCATCGCCCGCCTTGACCAGCGGCCGAATGCCGGCCCAGACGCTGAGGATGTCCGCGCGCGTCGGTTTCTTCGCCAGATAGAGAGCCGCCGTCTCGAGCATGAAACCGACTTCCGTGTCCAGCGCGACCGGCTCCAGCACCGCCTCGGGAATCGCCGTGTCCGTCGTGCCGACCAGCGTGTGCCCATGCCACGGCAGCGCGAACATCACGCGGCCATCCTTGGTGTGCGGCACCAGGATCGCGTCGGTGCCGGGCAGGAAAGACTTGTCGAGCAGAATGTGCGCGCCTTGGCTCGGCGCGATCATCTTCTTCGCGTCGGGATCGGCCAATTGCCGCACCGAGTCGGTGAACGCGCCCGTCGCGTTGATGACCACCTTGCCCTTGATTGCAAAGGTCTCGCCCGATTCGACATCCTGCCACGTCAGGCCGTGAATAATATTATCCGGGCCCTTTTGCAGCGAGATGACCTTCGCATAATTGAGCATTGTTGCGCCCTGCTCCGCGGCCGTGGCGACCAGATTGATCAGCAGCCGCGTGTCGTCGAACTGGCCGTCGTAGTAAACCACGCCGCCGGTCAGGCCATCGGGATTCACGCTCGGCAGGCGGCGCAGCGTTTCCTCTTTCGACAAAAGCTGCGAGGGCCCGAAGCCGTACTTGCCGGAAAGCATCTGGTAAAGCTTCAGACCGATGCCGTAGAACGGCCCTTCCCACCACGAGTAGCTCGGCACGATGTGCGCGAGTTCATGCACCAGATGAGGCGCGTTCTGGCGCAGGAGCCCGCGTTCCTTGAGCGCCTCCATCACGAGCGAGACGTTGCCCTGCTCGAGGTAACGGACGCCGCCGTGCACCAGCTTGGTTGCGCGGCTGGAGGTGCCTTTGCCAAAATCGTGTTGCTCCAGCAACAGCGTGGCGTACCCGCGCGTCGCGGCATCGACGGCCACGCCGCATCCGGTTGCGCCGCCGCCGACGATGATGATATCCCAAGGTTCCGTCCGCGAGCGGGCCTGCTCCAGCATGGTGTTTCTGTTCATAAATTTTGCTGATCTTTTTTGGTTGAGGGTGGGGTGAATCGAAGTTTCGCCTCCGAAGTTTCCGGCACGGGCCAGAGGGGAATCGGACAAATTACTCCAAGTTGATAAGTTTATCCAATCGGCGCGGCGTAAATGGTGCGCGGGCGGCCCTCCAGTTCGACAACGGAATGTTCAATCGAGCGCCGGTAATCGAGCGGCCCCTTCAGAGCGATCTGCTTGAAGACGCGGCTGAAATAGCCCTGCGACTCGAAACCTGTGGCATAGGCGATTTCCGCGATGGTCAGCGGGGTGGTGCGCAGCATCGCCATCGCGGCGCGGACGCGGCAGAGGTTGATGTGCGCCGCGAGCCGCTGGCCCGTCTCGCGATGAAAAAGATTCGAGAGATAATCGCTGGAGCAATGCAGTTGCCGCGCCAGGAACGCGACGCCAAGGTTCGAGTCGCCGAGATGCTCCTGTACCAGCCGCTTCGTCTGCGAAATCTTGAGCTTTTCCACCGGCGGCGCGGAGCGGACGCGGCGGATGGCCGCCTCCAGCGTGCTCAGGTAAATCAGCAGCAGGCCCTTGATGCCGAGCCGTTGCTCACCGCCGCCGTGGCTGAGTTCCGCGATTTCCTCCAGGTACTGCGCCAGTTGCTGGTACTTCGCCGTGTCGTAGTACTCGGCCATGACGACGCGCGTTTTCCCCTCCCCGGCATCGCCCTGGAGCTGCACGCTGACCGTCTCGTTGTAAACGCTGATGACCAGGTTCTCGAATGGCATTTCGCGTTCGAGCACGACTTCGCGATGGGGGATGCCGCCGGGTATGATGGCCACGCTGCCAGCCTCGACCGTGAAGCGTTCCTGGATGAACTCGAAGCAGCTCGCACCCTTGATACCGATGACGAGATCAGGGTTGAAGTGGAAGTGGAGCCCGGGCGATTCCATGACGTGATCGCGCAATTTCGGGACATGGAGAAGCGTCCGCATTTCATCCGCCTGCCGCAGGTGATCGCGCAGCAGATGCTCGCAGAGATGACTTAAGTCGCGCTTATGGACGCGGATTCTCTTGCTTATCGCCATTACCTAGGTTTTTTATAAAAAATCAAAGTATTTTTACCACCTCTCGCGTTGCTTGCAAGGCGATAAGGGCGTATTTATCTAAGTATCGATGAGCGCTCCCTCTGTAAATGCGTAAATCGACCTTCCAGACAATACCTTAAGCTTAAGTTTCGGTATAAATAGATAAGTTGTGGCAATGATGTCGTGTGCTAGGTTTTTTTATGTATAACGTGAATAAAAGCTCCCGGCGACTGAATCCTGAATTTCCGATTCGGATTGGGGGGGAGACTTTTAAACAGTGGATGGTCGTCTTTGCCTCCTGCATTCGGAAATCCGAAAAGAGGCTCACGGACCTCGATTCCGCCATCGGCGATGGCGACCACGGCGTGAACATGAGCCGTGGCACGAATGCCGTGCTGGAAAAGCTCGACACGCTGGCGCTGGCCGACGTCTCCGGCCAGTTACGCGTGATTTCGATGACGCTGACTTCTTCCATCGGCGGCGCCAGCGGTCCGCTCTACGGCGCCTTTTTTCTGCAATGCTCGCACGCGACTTTACACAAGACTCACCTCGGCCTCGCCGACCTCACGGCGGCGATCGAGTCCGGTTGTCGCGGCGTGGTGCAACTCGGCAAGGCGCAGGTCGGCGACAAGACGATGGTCGATACGCTCGACGCCGCAGCCCGCTCGTTGCGCGTTTCCTGTGCGCATCATGAGGCGCTGCCGGAAGCGATCAACGCCTGCCGCAACGCCGCCCGCATCGCCGCCACGGGTACCATCTCGATGGTCGCCAAAAAGGGCCGCGCGAGTTACCTCGGCGAACGCAGCGCCGGCACCCAAGACCCCGGCGCCACCTCGGCCTCCCTTCTTTTCGACGCGCTGGCCCAAGCCGTCGCCACGACTTCCATCCCTGTCCCCCATCAGTCCCGAAACCCGATCCTCCTCAATATCCTTCTATGAAATACATCCTCGCGTTCGACCAAGGCACCACCAGTTCACGCGCCATCCTCTTTGATCATGCGGGCACGATCAAGGCCACCGCGCAAAAGGAATTTAAACAATACTTCCCGCAACCGGGCTGGGTGGAGCATGACGCCAACGAAATCTGGGCCA
>CAZZWT010000307.1:0-3811 GCA_964657775.1 uncultured Candidatus Methylacidiphilales bacterium
TGTGGCCGACGATCCACCAGCACCAGGCGCTGGAGCTGACGCATTTCCGGCCTCGAGACTGAGGCTTCGAGCCAGGCGAGAAGAAAGCAGACGAGAGGCAGGGGACAGTTTTCGCACGGAGGACACCGAGAGCACGGAGAGGGCAATGCAGCATCTTTTATTTTATTCTCCGTGGTCTCGGTGTCCTCCGTGCGAAGCTTCTTCTCGCAGGGTCGGCCTTTGCGCCTGGCGTAACACTCGTTCCCTTCCCGACTCTTTACAACCGGGGACCGGGCGCGCACATTACAGACGTGAAAGGAAAGTTTCCGCGACTCTTCATTCGGCGCTGGCTTTTGTTGGCCATGGCCGTGGCCGCGCTCTGGCCCGGGTTCCTGGCCTACCTCGATTTTTTCCTCGACGACCGCTCCGCCTATGCGGACGACAACGAGCTGACGGCGCTGAGCCTGATCTTTTCCGGCATGCCGTTCGCGCTGCTGCTGATGGCGCTGGGGATGTTGCGCGAGGCCCGCATCGTCGCCGGGCTGATGCTGCCCGTCGTGGTCATCTCGATCCTGATCACCAGCCTGCCGGCGTGGTTCGACGCCTACAACCTGGGCCTGGGCGCCAGCTCCAATGCCGACGTCGCCTATCTGGAGTGGCACAAGATCGCCGTGTGGGTCGGGATGCAGGCCCTCTGCACGCTCGCCATCCTCTGCCTCGACGCGCTGGTCACGCCCACGCTGCAACGCGCCTACGACCTCGGGCGGTCGGCTTTGGCGCGGAGGATATAGCTGGCCCGTTTTGTCGAATAAACAGGCGTCCAGTTTCGTTCGGGGCAATCGCCGGATTGCACTTGGAATTCGTACTTACGCGCCTGGAAAAATATCATATGATGCGACTCGCGTTCGTGGATGAAATCGACGATGCTGACATTGCGCTAAACGCAAAAGTGATGACTGATGAACCGAAAATGTGGATGTCAGGCGAATTTACGATTTACCAAAACCAGACATCGGGATGGCGGCTGTATCGAAAAGGCGGTGGTGTATCCGATTTTCCACTATACAAGTCACCTAACGAAGCTGCACGGGGAGCTAGTGAGGTAGACGGAGAAGCGCCAAGCTCCATAGATGACTGGAAATTCTTACTTAGTTTCTTCGTGTCTGAGAGTCACGGCACGAGCTACGCAATCAGAGTGTGACTGCGCTGCCTTCTTCGCTTCATCCTTCGACCAGTAACGGTGCTCGTTAAATACCATTAGCTGGCCATCCCACTCGATATAGAGGCTCGACTCGGTGACCGTATAAGTAAAACCGAGGGATTCGGCCTGAGTAGCATGGCGAACTTGATTCCAAGTTAGTTGCACGGGATGCATTTTTACAACCTTACGGTTCAATCGCAACCTATGATGACAAATCTATGTTTTCTCGGTAGAGTAATCAGCCCATGAGTCTCGACCTTCTCAAAGATAAACTCCAGAGCGTCTTCAAGACGCTGCGCGGGTATGGCAAGTTGAGCGAATCGAATGTCGCCGAGGCTGTGCGCGAAGTGCGGCTGGCGCTGCTGGCGGCGGATGTGAATTACCAGGTCGCGAAGGAATTTTGCGATGAGGTGAAGACCAAGGCGATGGGCGCGGAGGTGCTGGCGTCGATCCGCCCGGGCGAGCAATTCGTGAAGATTGTGCATGACGAGCTTCTCGCCATTTTTGGCAGCGACATCAAGGAGATGTCGAACAACCGCCCGCTGCGCATTTTGATGTGCGGTCTCAACGGCGCGGGCAAGACGACCACGGCCGGCAAGCTGGCCGCGTACTTTAAGAAGTACAAGCAGCATGTCGTGCTCGTCGCGGGCGATTTGGCGCGGCCGGCCGCCATTGACCAGTTGCAGATTTTGGGCAAGCAGATCGGCGTCACCGTGCTCACGTTCCCCGGCGAGAAGAGCCCGGAGAAAGTCGCGCAGCTCGCGCGGGAGGAAATCACGCGGCTGCGCGCCGAGGTCGCCATTTTTGACGCCGCCGGTCGCCTTGATGTCGATGACGCGCTGTTGGCTGAGCTCGAAGCCGTCGGCAGGGCGTGGGAGCCGCACGAATCGCTGCTCGTCGCCGATGCCGCCACGGGCCAGACCGCGGTGAAAGTGGCGGAGGCCTTCAAGAGCCGCGTGCCCGTCACCGGCCTGGTTCTTTCCAAATTCGATGCCGATACGCGCGGTGGCGCGGCGCTTTCCTTCCAGCGCGTGACGAGAGTGCCCATCCGTTTCCTTGGGACCGGGGAGGGGATCGACGCCTTGGAAGTCTTTGCGCCGGAACGGCTCGTCAGCCGCCTGCTGGGCATGGGCGACATCGTCGGCCTCGTGGAAAAAGCGCAGGCCGAGTTCGACGTCACCTCGACGGAGAAGATGGCGGAGAAGCTGAAGAAGAATTCGTTCGACCTGCAGGACTTCCTGGACCAGATCAAAATGGTGAAGAAGCTAGGTCCTCTGCAAAATATTCTTGGCATGATCCCGGGAATGCCTAAGATTCCAGATTCGGTCGATAGTGAGAAATCGCTTCGCCGGGTCGAGGCGATGATTCGTTCGATGACCCCGGAGGAGCGGACTCGCCCGTCCGTCCTGAACGCCCGTCGGCGGCAGCGCATTGCGCGCGGCAGCGGCACCAGCGTAACGGAGCTCAACGAACTCTTGCATCGGTTCGAAGAGATGAAAAAGATGATGCAGCGACTCACCCGCGGCGGAAGCCCGGACCAGATGTTGCGGAATCTCATGGGCAAGCGTTAGCACTAGAAAGAAAACTATTATGGCAGTGATTATCCGACTCCGCCGCGATGGCGCCAAGAACAGCCCCTACTACCGTATCGTAGTGGCGGACAAACATTCTCCCCGCGACGGGAAATTCCTCGAGCTCATCGGCACCTACGACCCGAAGAAGAAGGGCGACAACTCGACGATCAAACTGGAGCGCGCGGCGCACTGGATCAAGAACGGCGCTCTCCCCTCCGACACGGTCAAGAGCATCCTCAAGAAAGCCAAGGCCAAGGCGGCCAAAGCCGAAAAAGAAGAAGCCGTCGCCGCCTAATTTGAGGACACGTGCGCACCCATGAAGCATTTCCTGGAATATGTGGTGCGCAGTCTTGTCGATAACCCGGACGACGTTCAGGTAACGGAAGTCACCGGCGCGAAGGAAACCGGGTATCGTATTGGCCTGCATCCCGCGGATGTGGGCCTCGTCATCGGCAAGGGCGGGCGCACCATCAGCGCCATCCGCTCGCTCATCAACGCCGCCAATAAGGCGGGGACGCACCTGGCGGTTGAGGTGGTTGAAAATTCGTAAGCGTCTCGTCGCTTTTTTTTAGTTATGCGCATCGACGTCATCACCCTTTTCCCCGAGATCTTGAGCGGCCCGCTCGATGCCTCGATCATGGGACGTGCCCAGCGCGCGGGGCAGGTCGAGATTGCGCTGCACCAGTTGCGCGATTACGCGCCCGACAAGCACCACATCGTCGATGACAAGCCCTACGGCGGTGGACCCGGCATGTTGCTCAAGTGCGAACCTATTTTCTCAGCGGTGGCCGACGTTCAGTCGAAGGCCCCGCAGCCCGGTCGCGTGATCTTGCTCACTCCGCGCGGCCCCCGATTCAACCAAGCCAAGGCCCGAGAATTGGCTACGCTCGAACGCATTGTTTTCATCTGCGGCCATTACGAAGGTGTCGATGAACGGGTGCGCGAGCATCTTGTCGAGGAAGAGCTCTGCATCGGCGATTTCGTCCTGACCAACGGTGCGCTCGCGGCGCTCGTGGTCATCGATGCCGTGGTCCGGCTCCTGCCCAATGTCGTCGGC
>CAZZWT010000308.1:0-3810 GCA_964657775.1 uncultured Candidatus Methylacidiphilales bacterium
TGAACATTCAGCCTTAGAACCCTCCTCCCCCATTCCGTTAATCCCGTTATTCCGTCCCAACCTACCCCAAAAATGAACTACTCGCTCCCCTCCAAGTTTGCCCTCGAATCCCTCCGCCTCGAAGCCACCACCATCTGCGTCGGCTTCGATGACCTGCTCGACCTCACCCTGCCGCTGAACCATCCGCATCTCGACACCATGATCGTGGTGACGAGCCACGACGATCGCGCCACGCAGCACGTCGCCAAAAAGCATGGCGCGATTTGTGTGCAGACCGACCTCTTCTCCAAGAACGGCCGCCACTTCAACAAGGGCGCCGCGATCAACGCGGGCTTCGGCCGCTTCCAATACCACGGCTGGCGCCTGCATCTCGACAGCGACATCATCCTGCCCGACAACTTCCGCCGCGTGCTCTTCAACCACACGCACCTCGACCCGAACACGATTTATGGCGCGGACCGGATCGACGTCATCGGCCTCGACCAACTCGCGACCCTGCGCACGCGCTGGCAGCAATCGCCCCAAGCCGCGTGGAGCTTCCTGCTCAACCCGGTGCACCAGGCGCCCATCGGCTCGCGCTACGTTGACACGCTGCGCGGGTACGTGCCGATCGGCTTCTTCCAGCTTTGGCACGCCAGCGCGCAAAAGGATTACCCCTGGAGCCTCGGCACCGCCCAGCACGACGATGTCCTCTTCGCCGAGCAATGGCCCCGCGCCAACCGCGCGCTGTTGCCCAGCGTCCTAACCTACCACCTCTGCGCCCAACCCCCCAAGCTCGGCGAAAATTGGGATGGGAAGCGTGGGCAGCCGAGGTTGGGATGAAACACCTCATTCTTGCCGTTCGAAATGCCGGCTTATCTATAAGGGTATCGTTACGAGCATGTCATTTGAACAAGGATCACGAATGCGTAGATTTTATATTGTGAAGATGATCGATTCCCGGCAGCATAATGTGTCTGAAAGGGGGCTGAAATGAGTCAACAAATCAAAAAGGCTGCAACCGTATGTCTTCTTCTTGGATCGCCCCCGATCGCCTTTCAGATAGCTCCAGCCTCCCCGAAAATGCAGGAGTTGAAGCGAAAGCTTTCATTGATGCCGCCTGCGCAATTGACAGCCGAGCAAGCGAGAACACAAGTGAAGATACATCTCCAGGACGCCAAGCAAGAGCTGTTGAGGCATGGGCACGAGCTTCAGGAACACTAATCCCTGACGGAGCGATTGACGTCCTTCCGCTCGTTTCAAATTCGACCAGCGAGCATGAAGTGTTTTTTCGGCCTTGGGAAGGTCGAGCAGTTAAACGAACGCTAGCTGGCGTTTATGGACAAATTCCATGCGCCAAGAACGGCGCGCTTGATCGAAGGAATGCCTCCCCGACCGAGTACCTTCGGCGCATGGCCTTCCAGATTTTGCTGTTCGATAGCGATCTTAAGCTCGAGGGAGTCACTATCTCGGACAAACCTTCCCTCGTCCTATTCGAGCCCCCAGGCCAACCGTCGTTTGTGGTTTCACAGCGCTGGTTCGAGATGGCAGGCAAGGTAACCACCGAGGAAATACAAGCACTAATGGAGGAGGCGGGTTTCGAGTTCGTCCCGAAAGCCTATTTTGGGTGGTTTAGGAGAGCGGACGGAATGGTGGTCGTTGACGCAAAACCCGACAACTTTATCAAGACGGCTGTTGGCTTGGTTCCGATCGACCTACAAATGGCCCAATTTACGCAACAAGAAATGCAGGACGCCGGGCTGATCGAGCGCGCAACCACTTCTACTTAAAATTCGTCTTCGAAAAATAGACGCTGAAAATCTCCTTCGACTTCGCCAGCTCTTCGACGGCGATGGGCTCGAGGCCGATCGATTTGCCTTGGGCGCCGAGCCACGTCATTTCCGGGCCGTGCTGGATGTAGTCGAGGTCCCACCCGGGCGTGCCGAACATGCTGATGCCGCAGGCGTCGGCGATGTCGTCGGAAATTTTCAGGATGAAGCCGAGCGTTTCGATCTCCACGCCGGGCTTGGCGTTCGCGGGCAGCGTGGGCTTGAGCGGGCGGTGATGATTCAGGATCGCGCTCACGCAGCGCGAGGGCATCAGCGATCGCGCCGCGATAGCCGCCGAGATGGTAGCATGGCCGAAGGGCAGCACGTCATTCTCGGCCTCTTCGATCGGGCCGGTCGCGCTGATGATGCTGGAAAATTCCTTGGGAAAACTGGTGGCGAGAAAAAGCCAGCCGATGTCATGGATCAGCCCGGCGATGTACTCGGTGCCATTGGTCGGCCCGCAGACGTTGGCAATCTTCTCGCACAGCCGCGCGACGAAAATATTGCGCAGCCAGAACTCGTCCCACTCCGGCGGCATCTCCCAGCTCGCGTATTGCTTGAAGACGCCGGCGGTGAAGACCTGCTCGCGCACAAACTTGAGGCCCATGTGCTGGATGGCCTGGTTGATGTTCTCCGCGCCGACGCCAAACGCAGCCGAGTTGGCCACGCGGAAAATGCGGGCGGCCAGCGCGGCGTCGGTCTGGATGACGTCGGCGCAATCGGCCAGCGTGCTCTTGGGCGAGTTGACCAAGTGCCACAGCTTGCCGCGCGGACTGTTGGCGGACGGGACAATCTCGTCCTGCGAGTTGAGAATATGGATGAGCTCCACCCGGATCGCGGCCTTCCGGGGATCGTCCGAGGCCGGCAGAAGGTCTTCAAAGCGGGGAACAGTCGCCATGTCGCCGGATGCTACCCGATGTCGCGCCGCGCTAAAAGCGAAGTTTCCACTTCATTCGGCAGCGATCAAACCGATTTCATAAAGCTCAATTCATTACTTAAAATTCCGGTTCGAGAAATAGACCTCGAAGATTTCCTTGGAGCGGGCCAATTCCTCCGTGGCCAGTTCCACGATGTCGTAGTTCTTGCCGTGCTTCTCCAGCCATTGCATCTCGCGGCTGTGGTCGAGCGTATCGAGGGTGATATCGGTCGGCCCGAACATGTTCATGTTGCAGAGATCGGCCATCTGGTCGCACACGGCCAGGATAACCCCAACGGGATTGTCCTCCGCCATGTCGAACGGGTGATGGTGCATCTCGACCGCCTCGACCGCGCGCGGCGGCAGCATGGAACGCACCGCGATGGCCGCGGAAATTTCCGCATGGGTGAAGGGCATGACCTCCGGCTCGACTTCGGTGGCGATGCGGCCGCTGGAGAAGATTTGCGCGTATTGCTCCGGAAAATAAGTGGCAAGGAAAAGCCAGCCCATGTCGTGGATCAGCCCAGCCAGATATTCCGAGCCGGTGGTCGGCCCGTGCACGCCGCAAATGCGGTCGCACATGCGCGCGACGAAAATATTACGCAGCCAAAACAGGTCCCATTCCGGCGGCAAAGCCCAGGCCGAGTATTGCTTGAAGACGCCGGCGTTGAAGACCTGCTCGCGCACGAATTTGAGGCCGAGCCGCAGGACGGCGTCGGTGACGTTTTCCGCCGAGCCGCCATAGGCGCCGGAATTGGCCACGCGCAGGATGCGCGACGCGAGCGCGGAATCGAGCTGGATGATCTCGGCGCACTCAGTCAGCGAGCTGTTGGCCGTGTTGACCAAATGCCAGAGCTTGCCGCGCGGGCTGTTGGCCGAGGGGAGGATTTCGCCCTTGGAATCGAGGACCTCGACGAGGCGGGCGCGGAGGATCGCTTGGGCCGGATCGTCCGTACTGGGCAACAAATTCTCGAAGCTGGGGAGCGACGACATGTCGCAACAACTTAGTCCGCTCTTAACCAAGGCAAAAGCCGAAATGACGCATTCAAAAATATCGCTAAACTTTTTCGATAAACGGCTTGGTAA
>CAZZWT010000309.1:0-3794 GCA_964657775.1 uncultured Candidatus Methylacidiphilales bacterium
CACTACGACGGGGAGCCTCACTTCGAACCCGGCGGGTCTCATCGCCCTGATCTCGCCGCAGAACCAGGTGACGAACCTGACCGCGGCGCTCGATGGCAGCGGCGGCATCAATTTTTATAATGGAACCAGCCTGACGGTCGGCACGATCGGCGGGACGGGTGGCGATGGACAGATCGACGAGCCGGGCGAGGGGGCCGTGGCCATCACCGTGGCGCCGAACCGGAATTTGACGCTGACCAACACGTCCGTATTCACGGGCTATTCCAGCGGACAGCCGGTGATTTGGACGAACGATGAGGGCGCGCAAATCACGCTGACGACCAGCGGTACGGGCATTTTCACCAACGCGGCGTTCTATTCAAACCAGTCCGTGGTGACGAGTGCCGTCACGCCGAATGACGTTATCAACGTTCCTCCCTCCGGCGATGGCAGCGGAGCGCTTGCGACCAATGCCAGCCAGTATCTGATCTATGCGAACGCGCCCGCGCAGGCAAATCTGAACGGACTCGATCCCGCCGTTGTGTTCAACACCCCGCCCGGCACGCTGACGGAGCCGGATGGCGACACCATCGCCTACGCGGTATCCGAGACTGATACGTCCACGCCTGTGACCACCACGCCGAGCCTGACCGGGCCGCTGTCGGGTTATCCGGCTTTCAAGTATGTCAACGACGCGCTCTACAGCATCGTGCCGATTCAATATCCCGACGGCATTCTCGACCCGAACATCATCGGCGGTGCCGGCGGTGTGGCGGATGATGACGACCGCGAAGATGAGGCCAGGTTGAAGGCGCGTCTGATCAAAAAGTATGGCGGCAAGCGCGCGGCGGAGTTGCTGGCGATCATCCACGAGGACATCAAGGATGGCTCGACTGTGAACACCGGCACGCTCGGTGTGAAGTGGGCGGTGAATACGGGCTTTTCGAAATTGGTTCGCATCGGCGAATACGGGAAACTTTCGCAGGGCCTCTCCTCGCCGCACCCGGATGATGTATTCATCCACCACCTTTTTGAGCAGCAGGCGGCCGACCGCAATGACTTGAGCCAGGCCGCGGGTTCGGGTGCGAAGGGCGGACATGGTCCTTAACGGGAGCGGTCGCATTTCTCGCGCGGGGCAGATTGGGATGGCGTTGACCTTGGGCGCTATTTCCGTCGCGCGTGCGCAGACCTACCAGCAGGTCGCGCCGAACCAACCGCCGAAGGCTCCGCCCGCGCATGTAACGGCGGAACCGGGGCCGAAGGCGCAGCCCGCCGGCGACACGGTGGTGGCAAAGAAACTGGTGGGCCTGCATTTCGTGTCATCGGTGAAGCAGGTACAGGCCGATGGCTTTGTCGGCACGCAACCGATCTCCTCGGGTGGCGTGGATTTCGCACGCCGGCCCGATTTCGCGCCGGTGGTCGAACCGTTCATCGGGCAACCGGTGACGATCGATTCGCTCGACCAGTTGACCAATGCGATCGTGCTTTATTATCGCGTGCATGACCGGCCGATCGTGAACGTCTTCGCGCCGCAGCAGAACATCACGAACGGCTATGTGCAGATCGTAATTGCGGAGGGTGAGGTGGGCGATGTAAAGGCGAAGGGCGCGCAGTGGTTTTCCAACGACGGCCTGCGCAGCGAATTGCGCCTGCACCCGGGCGACCCGATCAGCGGGCACATGCTGCGCGAGGACCTGGAGTGGATCAACCGCAACCCGTTTCATCAATCGGACATCGTCTTCGGTCCCGGTGATGCGCCGGGCCTGACGAACCTGACACTGAAAACGGCGGACCGTTTTCCCGCGCGCTTCTTCGTTGGGTACGATGATGCGGGAAATCAGTTCACGGGCGATTATCGCTACTTTGCCGGCTTCAATTACGGCGATCTCTTTGGCCTCGGGCAGCAGGTCTCGTATCAATTCTCCACGGCGGAGGATACGAATCAATTCACCGCCCATGCGGGTTCGTGGATCATTCCACTGCCGTGGCGGCACCAGTTGACGATCTTTGGCAGCTACGGGCAATCGAGCGCGAACGTGCCCGGCACCGGCGGCGACTTCCATAGCAGCGGAACATCGTGGCAGACCAGCCTGCGCTATGAGGTGCCGTTGCGCGCGCCCGTGAACATGACCCACTCGGTCGTCGCCGGGTTCGATTTCAAGGAGAGCGACAACAACCTCGCGTTCGGCGGCGTGCCGATCGGGCCCGGTGCGCAGACGGCCGATGTCGCGCAATTTGTGCTCGGGTATCAGGCGGCTTACACGGATCCCTACGGCACGACCTCGGGCAGCATCATGGGTTACTGGAGTCCGGGCGGAATCACCTCGGAGAATACGGACGAGGCGTTTTCGTCGCAGACGTTTGGCGCGAAATCCAATTACGAATATCTGCAAATCAACCTGCAGCGCGTGACCAAGCTGCCCTACCATTTCACGTGGACGGCGCGCGCCGCGTTGCAAATCACCGACGAAAGCCTGCTGCCAAGCGAGCAACTGGGCCTCGGCGGCTATGACACGATCCGCGGTTACGACGAGCGCGAAGCGGACGGCGACTCCGGCTTCTCTATCACCAGCGAACTGGCGTCGCCGACGCTCAGCCTGGGCAACCTGGTTGGCATCGCGGGCGCGACCGATCAACTGCAGTTCCTCGTCTTCCTCGACTACGGCGGCACGAACCTGCACAACGCCGATCCGACGGGGACGAATCCTGCGCATACGAATTTGCTTAGTGTCGGGCCCGGCGTGCGTTGGGCAATCTCGCCGTATATGTCCTTTCGCTTCGACTATGGCATCGAGCTCGCGACCAGCGGCTTCCATTCGCGTGATGATGAGCGTGGTCACATCGGCTTGGTGCTAAGCTTGCCGGGTGGACCGGACGACCATTCGCCGAGGTAAATGCAGGTCGTTTCAGAGCGTTGATTCTTTAGGACGATGCGGCTTATTTGTATGACGCACACCTTGACCTGATTTAACGTCCCGTCCTAAAGTGGCGGAGCGTGTTTAATATTCCCCCGACTGCACTCGTGCAGGATTTAATGGGTCGTGCTGGAGGACGAGCCGAGGTCCTCGTCCATTTCTGCGCGAGCCGTGGCTATGAAGTTTTCGATTGGAACCGTGTCGCGGTCGAATTGTTCGGCCTGCCTGAAACCGGTCCCGGTGAAACGCCGCTGAACTGGGCCGACTTGCCCGCGCCCCTGGCGGAATACCTTTCGCAGGCGCTGCAGGTCGTGAGCGGTGCGCCGGAGGAATCGATGCCGGGCTACAAGGATTTCGCCCGCCCGGAACGGAATTTTTTCGCCAAGGTCTACTACGCCGGCGAACCCGCTACGGAGACGGAGGAAGAGGGCCACTGGTACCTGTACTGTTTTCAGGATTCGGTCCATTGGCTCGATGATTCGCAGGGCGCGGTCGACCAGAAGAAGCTGGAGACGATCGGCGAACTGGCCGCCGGCGTCGCGCACGATTTCAACAACCTGATCATGGGCATCCAGTCCAACGCCGAGTCGATGCTGGCGCAGCCGAGCCTCGTCCCGCAGGCGCGCGACAGCTTGGTGAACATCATCCGCGCGTGCTCCACTGGCGCTTCTCTGACGCGCAGCCTGCTCGGCTATGCCAAGCGACAGCCGCTGACGATGGTGCCGTTCAACCTGGTTGACCTGATCAACGATGTGGCGCGGATCGCGGGCGTGGCTTCCGGCAAATACCGGATCGCGCTAGGGAAGGATTTTCAGGATCCGAAAGCCCAGATCATGCTCGTGGGATCCTACTCAAGCCTGAGCCATTGTTTGCTGAACCTGATCAAGAATGCGCGCGAGG
>CAZZWT010000310.1:0-3794 GCA_964657775.1 uncultured Candidatus Methylacidiphilales bacterium
CGCGAACATGGTGCGGATACGTCAGCGGAGAGTTTCCGCTGACGCAAGATGGAAAGTGGCGACTATTCCTCGTCTTCTTCCGACGATGCGACCTTGGGCAGAGCCGCCGAGTTGGCCTTGGTCAACTTCGCGTCCGTGGCTACTTCCTCGCTCAGCGTTTGCGAAAGCGCCTTCACTGCAGAGGTGAGATCGAGCGCCTTGGCCAACGCGATCGCGCTGGTGTAGCCAGCCATCTCGTAATGCTCCACCCGCTGGGCGGCGGCGATCAGCATTACGTCCTTCGCCTCGGGCGTTGCTTTTTCGTCAATGGCTTCCTGGCCTTCCTCAACGAGGCCGGCGGTAGCCGCACATTTCTTGCCGGTCGGTTTTTCCTTGAGCTCCGTGCAAATTTTGACAATGCGCGCGGCATGTTCCTTGGTCTGCTCGAGGTGAAGCAGAAAGCCCTGCTTTAGGTCGGGAGAAGTGGCCGCTTTGGCCAGCTTGGGCAGCGCCTTGGTGATCTGCGTTTCAGCGCTGTAGAGGTCTTTGAGTTGGTCGATGAAGATGTCTTGGAGAGTTTGGATTTTAGCCATGCCGACGAATCGCAACCTTGAGGCCATCTTCTCGCAAACGATCGATTTACCTCTCAAAAAATAAATCCGTTCCCGTATTTGGGATTAAAAGAAGAAACGTTGATGCATGCGTATTGCAAGTCGGTTCGCGCGGAATCGACAAAGTGCCTTCTCCTCCACGAGCAATGTGCTATTTCAATAAGGCATGGAGCACGATCACACCCACGAGCATGACCACGATCACGATCATCACGACCATGATCATGATCACGGGCACCACCATCATGGCGGTCACGGCCATTCCCACGCCCCGGCGAACTTCGGTGCGGCCTTCGCCATCGGCACGGGCCTGAATCTTGGCTATGTGCTGGTCCAGGTCGGCTACGGTCTCTACGCCCACTCGCTCGCGCTTCTAGCCGATGCGGGCCATAATTTCAGCGACGTCATCGGTCTCGTCCTCGCCTGGTGGGCCAGCCGGCTGGTCAAGACGCTGCCGACCCAGCGCCACACGTACGGCTTGGGCCGCTCCTCGATTCTCGCCGCACTGGCCAACGCCGTCTTCCTGCTCGTCGCCGTCGGCGGCATTAGCTGGGAAGCCGTTCGCCGCCTCACGGACCCTGCTCCGGTCGAGGGCGAAGTCGTCATGTGGGTCGCGGGTGTCGGCATCCTCGTCAACGCGGGAACAGCGATGCTCTTCATGAGTGGCCGCAAGGACGACCTCAATATCCGCGGGGCGTTCCTGCACATGGCGTCGGACGCGGTCGTCTCACTCGGCGTCGTGCTGGCTGGCGCGGCTATTCTTGTCACCAGCTGGCTTTGGCTCGACCCGGCGGTCAGTCTCGCCGTCAACGCCGTCATTCTTTGGGGCACGTGGGGTCTGCTGAAGGATTCCATCAATCTCGCCCTCGACGCCGTGCCGGAGGGCATCGACATGGCCAAGGTGCGCGCTTATTTGGAGTCGCTCCCCGGCGTCACCGAAGTGCACGATCTCCACGTCTGGGCGTTGAGCACGACACAGACCGCGCTAACCGCACACCTCGTCAAACCGAACGCGAAGGTCGATGACGAACTTCTCGCGCAGGCGTGCGAGGGATTGCGCGACCGCTTCAAGATTCACCACTCGACGATTCAGATCGAGACCGGCGATGCGGCGCACCCGTGCGCGCTGGCGCCCGAGACAGTGATTTAGGCTGGGTAGCCCGGGCCACCCAGCTAAATCCACGCTCTTACGAGCGTGGCTCCAAAATCACTTCAACCCATCCAGCGCCTTCTGCACCTCCTCCGCGCTGCCGGTTGTCTGCGCCTTTAGCGAATTCCACGCGATCTTGTCGTCCTTGATGATGAACGATTGCCGCGAGGCGAGGGGAATCAACCCGCCCATCATCATCGGCACGCCGAAGGCCTCGGCCACCTTGCCGTCCGCGTCGGCCACCAGCGTGAACGGCAGTTTGTTCTCCGTTTGAAAATGCTTCTGCGCCTCCGCCGTGTCGCGGCTGACACCGATGATCTGCAGCCCCTTCGCCTGCAGCTTGTCGTAGGAATCGCGCAGCGAGCAGGCCTCGGCCGTGCAGCCCGATGTCCCCGCCTTGGGGTAAAAATAAACCAGCGTGATTCCCTTCGCATACACGCTTGAGAATGCGATCGGTTTGCCCTCCTGATCGACCGCGCTCACTTTGGGTGCAGGCGCGCCGACGGCCAGTGGATCGGCAAATACAGGCGTGGTTAAAAAGCTAAGTCCAACGAGGAACACGGTGAGGGTGCGAAACATAGGACTCCAAGCTACATGCCCTTTTGCAAACCGCAATCGGGCTCCGCTCAGAGGCAAGCTGTTTAACCGGTAACCAAAATCGATCATTGAGGGCTAAAGAGAGTGACGATTTTTGATTCGGCAGCGTCTATAGTGACTGAGTCCAGTTATGAATCCGCTTCAAATCATTTATTGCATGCCGCTGGCGATGGCTAAGCTTGGGGAGAAATGGACGAAGAAATCGATGTCGATAGTTGCCTGCAAAAATGGAAGCAAGGCGACGAGGTTGCCGCAGAGGAGCTTATCCGCCACCTTTATCCCGTCATTTCGCGTATCGTGCGTACCCATCTCCCCCGGCGGGACGATGAGAAGGACCTCGTCCAGGAGATATTAATGAAGACCTTCTCCCGGTTGCACCAATTCAAGGGTGACGCCCCGATCACGCATTGGGTGTCGCGACTTGCGTTGACAACTTGCCTTGATCGTCTTCGCGCCCAGAAAATCCGGCCCGAAATCCGCCGCGCCGACTTGACGCCCGACGACGCCGACGTCTTCGAGGCCGCCTGGCTCACTGGCAGTTCGCCCGATGCCGTGAGCGCCATCGCCGCGCGCGATCTGGTCGATAAACTTTTAGCCGCTCTGGATCCGGAGGATCGCAGTCTTATCCTAATGGTGGACTTGGAAGGAAGGTCCCTGCAGGAAATTTCGGACGCCACGGGCTGGAGCATCTCCAAGATCAAAATGCGCCTGTTCCGGGTTCGGCCCCAACTTCGCCAAATGATCAATAAGTTAGAATCACGCAACTAGAGAACGCATATGAATACCGACGAAAAATGGCAGCAACTCCTGGCCCGCAGCACCCCCACCTTTGCCGGAGAGGCGACGCCTCCTTTCGGATTTATGACCGGCGCCCTGGCGCAAGTGCGCGAGATGCGTCAGCAGCAGTTGGCTGAGCGAATCGGTTGGCGCGCCTTGGTCGCATCCTTTGTGACGTTGGTTGGCGCTGCGGCGTTTGCGGTCACGGTCAATCTCAACCAGCAATCGGCCGGCGATCTGGAGCCTGGCGTGCGCAGCATTGTTCAGGTGGAAAATATTCAGCTGTCGTGAGATAGTCGTTAATGCCCATGCGTCCCACCGTCAAGATTATTGCTGAATTCATCGGGGTGTTTCTGATCGGCGGTCTGGCGGGTGGGCTTCTGGAGTGGTCGTACACCGACAAGCAGTTATCGACCTTCATGTCCCGTTCAAACAGTCCGGAAGGCATGGTCGAGCGGATCAACTCCAAGTACCAGAGCGACTATCATCTCACGGACGACGAGATGAAGAAAATTCAGCCGGACATTGTCGCCATGGCGAGGCATGTCTACCTCGTCCGGCACCAGTTCGGGGTCGATATCCTTTCCACGCTCAATGATTACCACGCGAAGATTGCCGCTCAGTTGACGCCGGAACACCGCGCGGCTTACGAGGCAGCCCAGGAGGCGCGCAAAAAGAAG
>CAZZWT010000311.1:0-3791 GCA_964657775.1 uncultured Candidatus Methylacidiphilales bacterium
GGTCGCGACCGCGATCGACGCGGCGTAGCCGCAAACGCACATTTGAAGGCGCCTCCGGCGCACCGCCGCTAGGGGCAGCGGCGGCTACCTCGGATCCTAATTCGTCACCACACCTGGTGCGTTCGGATCCGACTTATGCTGCTCGACGCTGATCACCGCACCGTTGACGAACGCAACGATGAGCTGCCCGATCGGCACCTTCACATAATAGGTATTCAGCACCGGACGCCCGTAAACATCGAGCGAGTATTGGTATTGCGGATCCTCGCGATAGGTCGTGTAGGACCAAGTCAACGCGGAGCCGCTCGGGTCCACCTTCGATGTCACGCTGTCCGGCGGTCCAACGGCCTGCTTCACCTCATCCGGCGTCATGCCCTGGATGACATTTTTATTCGCGATCGCCACCGCGACGGCATCGTGGCGCTTCTGGTTTTTCTGCGCCTGAACGAAGAGCGTCGGGTCGATGCCCGAGGGCAAATCGGTCGGCTTGATCCAGCCGGTGATGGTGTTGTTCCGATAAGTCGTCTTGAGCAGGTACCCTTCGGGGCTCATCCCCACGAGCTCGATTTTCTGGCCCGGGTAAAGCGTCGCCAGCGCCATGTTGAAATCGCGGCGCAGGTAGACCGTGGTGCCCGTATTGAGCGTGGCCGTAATTTTGCCCGGCAAATTCCCGTCAAAATAAAGCACCCCATTTTCGCGCAAAGCCGGGTCGAGCTGCGCGGACGCACCGACGATGGACAGAGCCAGCAGCACGAAAGTGCAGCTCCAAAGCGTTGGGGAGAAAATGCCCTTCACGCCGTTAAGCTACCACGGTTTCAGCGCGATGACTAGGACCGCGCCGCCAGGAAAGGTAGCCGGCGCGGGACACATCCCTCGGCCCTTGCGCCTGGAATCGAATTGCAGCGGTGTGCCTTCTTCTCAGGGTGGCCCGGACAACTTGTTGTCCGGGTGGCGCAGCGAAGCGAAGCCACAGGAGGTCACCGGTGATGGCTCTCTCCGTTGCAATCGTGGATCTGGGGGCGACCTCCCGTTCGTGCGACAGCTTCGCACGAACCCGGACAAACGAGTTGTCCGGGCCACCCAAGACAACGCGCAGCTTTTAACGCGAACGACCGCATGCCCGCGCGCGTCGGCTGGCCGTGACTATTCTTTCGCGCCTAATCCACCTTCTTCTTCCGCGCCTTCGGCTTCTTCGCAGCGGGCGCGGGCGTCACGGCGGTCGAGGACTGCATCGCCTCCATCAACGTCCGCTGCGGTTCCACGCCGGTGATACTCGCGGCCGCCGTCCCCTTGCTCAAAACCAGTTTCACAGCCTGCCCTTCCACCACGTTCCGGGCCTGCGTCAAAGGATGCCCGGCCTGATCCAGCACCAGGGCATACCCGCGATCGAGCGTGCCCTGCGGACCGAGCGTCCGCAGGCGCGCGGCGAGTTGCGTAAGGTGGCCGCGCCGACGCTCGATTTCCCGCGCGGGTTGATGCGCGGCGAGGCGCGTCTTTAATAAGGCCAGCTCCTGCCGGCGCACTTGCAGCGCGCGGCGCGTGGTCTCCTGTAAATTGTCGCGCAGGTCATCGAGCCGCTGCGCCATCTGGCGCACCACGCGGCGCGGTTCGCGCAGGGCATAGCTCGAAGCGAGGCGGGCGAGATTACGCCGATGCTCGCCCAGGACCTGCCGCGCGGTGCGATCCAGCCGCGCGCGCAACTTGGCCAGGACCTCGCGCCACTCCGCCCAATCGCGCGTCAGCAATTCCGCCGCCGCGCTCGGCGTCGGCGCGCGGAGATCGGCGACAAAATCGGCGATGGTGAAATCGGTTTCGTGGCCCACGGCGGAAATCGTCGGCACCTCGCACGCGGCCAGCGCCCGCGCCACGGGCTCTTCGTTGAAGGCCCACAAATCTTCGAGACTGCCCCCGCCACGCGCGACGATGAGCAGATCGATTTTCTTCTCCGCGCTGAAGGCGCCGACCGCTTCCGCGATTTCCTGCGCGGCGCCGATGCCCTGCACACGCACACCGCGCACCTGGATCGCAATCCCTGGCGCACGGCGGCGCAGGATGTTGAGCATATCCTGCAACACGGCGCCTTGCAGCGAGGTGACGATGCCGATTGTCTCCGGAAAAACGGGCAACTCGCGCTTGCGCTCGAGGGCGAAGAGACCTTCCGCCGTGAGCTTGCGTTTCAATTCCTCGAAGCGCTGCTGCAGGCTCCCCTGCCCGCGTGGACGGATTTCCGCGACCTGAATCTGGTACTGCCCGCGCGCTTCGTAAACCGTGATGGCGCCGCGCGCGAGCACCGCCTGCCCATCCGCCAGCGCAAACCCGATGCGCCGCGCCTCGCGCTGGAACAGGACCGCCGCGAGGGTCGCACTCGCATCCTTGAGCGTGAAATAGAGATGGCCCGAACCGGGCGCGCGGAAGTTGGAAATCTCGCCCGCGACCCACACCTCGCCGATGCCGGTCTCCAGCAAATCGCGGATGGTGGACGTCAGGTCCGCGACCGAAATCGGATTCTGCGGCGACACGCCCGGCGCCTCGACCTCCAGGCCGAGCAAAGACTCAGCTTCGTCTTTGGTCTTCGGTTTCATGGCTCAGGGGAATTTGGATAATGATTATCATGATTTTTAAGGATGGAGGAATTCTGGCGAAGTGGGCGACCAAAGATACTCCCTGCCTTTCCCATCATCATAATCATTACAATCATTATCTAAAACTTCTCCACTTCCTCCAACGTAACCTTCTGCTGAATGCGTTCCACTTTCAGCGCGCGACCACTCGCGGGATCGCATTCGACGAAGATGCCGTCGGCCTGGAGTCCGCCGCGCGCGATATAGAATTTGTTCGGCAACAGCGTGCGATATTTCTGCACCACGCTGGCCACATCGCGTCCAATGACGGAATCGTGCGGGCCGGTAAAACCGGCATCCGTGAGGTACGCCGTGCCGCCGGGCAGGATCTGGTCATCGGCCGTTTGCACGTGGGTGTGTGTGCCGACCACGAGCGTGGCGAGGCCATCGACCGCGCGGCCAAACGCGATTTTCTCCGAGGTCGCCTCGGCGTGAAAATCGATGAGGATGCAGGAAGTTTCGCTCTTGAGTTTGCTGATTTCCGGCTCGATCAGGAGGAACGGATTATCCACCTGCGGGCCCATGAAGGTGCGGCCGAGCGCATTGATGACGCCGAGCTTGAAGCCGTTGCCTTCCACCACGACGGAGCCGTAACCGGGTGTGCCGGCGGGGAAATTGAGCGGGCGCAATAGGCGCGGCTCGGTGGCGAAGTAGGGGACGATTTCGCGCTGGTCCCACGCATGATCGCCGAGCGTGATGACGTCCGCGCCGGCGCGCATGAGATCGACCGCGAGGCGCGGCGTGATGCCGTTGCCGCCCGCGGCGTTCTCGCCATTGACGACGAAGAAGTCGGGCTTGTAGCGCTCGCGCAAAAGCGGGATGGCAACGCGCAACGTGTCGCGGCCCGGTTCGCCCACGACGTCGCCGAGAAAGATAAATTTCATGGAGCGACGAGCCTAGGGCCTCGCGCGCGATTTGTCATGTCGAGTTCACGCGCCAACGAATTTCAGGTCGCAGGTGGCAATCTCCGCAAGGTGGCTAACGTTGCCGTGTTGGCAGTAACCCCCATCGAAAGGACGATTGCATGAGTTCGAAATCCACCCGTCATCGACACAACCAAGCCGAGGAATCGCGGCTCCTGGATCACAGTGAAATTGAACAGCGCGCCGTGCAGATCGCGCGCGACGAAGGCCGCGAGACGCCCGACGCCAGCGATCGCGCCCGGGCCCG
>CAZZWT010000312.1:0-3770 GCA_964657775.1 uncultured Candidatus Methylacidiphilales bacterium
GCACGAAACGGTCGAGCCGGAGCCCGTGATAGACGAGTTCGACCGGCTTGCGTATCTATTAATGCGCGATGCGGGTATTGCCGAACACTCATAGCGCAAAAGGAACTCGTCTTGCCGAAACCGATCACTCACAGTCAGCGCATGGCGGACAAATGCACGTGGATCACCTTCCGCGCCCACCCCACCGGTTTCGACGCGGACGACGACGATTTTCATCCCGACTTCTTCGGCACGTTCGTTTGCCCGACCTCGCGCAACGAGCCGGAGGTTTTGCTCAAGGAAGTCCTCGCCAATCAGAACCTGACGTTGATCGATATCCGCAGCAGCCAGCTTAAGTCCACTGGCGACGCATGGGGAATGAATGAGCGCTTGAAGCGCCCGCTGGAGGAGCATGGCTACGGCATGTCCATCGTCAAAGTCCAGGCGCCCGCGCAGGCGGATTGAGATCGGAAGGTAGCCGGCGCAGGCCGTTGCACCGGAGCGTCCCGTCTGCGGGACGCCTTGACTATCCGATTTAAAAATGGCGCGGTATTTTTAATGCGAGAACTCAGGCGGTCGCGCGTGCTCGCGCAACCGCTCCGGCGCAAGGGCCTGCGCCCGCTACCTTTTTATTCCTCGCCAGTGAAATACTCCAAGCTCTCGCCCTTGATGATTCCTCGCTGCGGAACGCGAATCGAATGCTTCCCCGAATCGGGATAGTAGGTGTGATCGCTGAACGGATTATCCGCCACACAATAATAAGTCACATCCTCCGTGCTGCGGTTGATGATCTGGTGCGGCTCGTTAGGGCCAAACATGAAGAAATCGCCCGCCACCGCCGTCGTCTCGCCGTCCTTGTCGCGCACGATCGCCGTGCCGGAAACGATGAGGTAAAACTCGAACATGCTTGCGTGGCAGTGGAACGGGTAGTTCGCCTTGCCCGCCGGAACGCGGGTCAGTTCCACCGCAAAGGGCCATCGCTTCATCATATCCATTGAGCGAAAGTCGCTACCGAGTGCGGCGTTCAGGTCGCGATCGATGGTGGCATACTTCCCCTTGGGCGAATCGGACCTTTCCTCGGGAATCTCATGGATATTGGCTTTGCGCATAAGGGCCAACTTCGCACGGCCTCCCGCGCCTTGCAATCGACCGTGGTGCGCGCTAGGCTTGACCCCTTATGTTACGCGCCGGAATCGTCGGTCTCCCCAACGTCGGGAAGAGCACACTCTTTAACGCAGTCACGCGCACGCGCAATGCGCAGGCGGCGAACTATCCCTTTTGCACCATCGAGCCCAACAGCGGCATCGTCACCGTGCCCGATGAACGGCTCGCGGTTCTCTCCGGCATCTCCAAATCGCAGAAGCTGATTCCTGCCGTGTTCGAGTTCGTCGACATCGCCGGCCTGGTCAAGGGCGCGAGCACGGGCGAAGGTCTCGGCAACAAGTTCCTGACCCACATCCGCGAGGTCGATGCGATTATCCAGGTCGTGCGTTGCTTTGAGAACGACGATATCCATCACGTCACCGGCTCGGTTGATCCCGTGCGCGATATCGAAGTCATCACCACTGAGTTGGTGCTGGCTGATCTCGAAGCGGTGACGAAGCGCGAGGACAAAAATGCCAAGTCGGCCCGCGGCGGCGACAAGGTGGCCAAGGCCGAGAACGAGCTGATCGCCAAGCTGAAGCCGCATCTCGATTCCGGCAAACCGGCCGTCATCCTCGATGTGACGCCGGATGAAAAAGCGTTGATGAAGAATTTCTTCCTCCTCACGAGCAAGCCGACCCTCTTTGCCTGCAACGTGGCCGAGGGCGAGCTCGCGAATCCCGATGCGAACAAGCATGTCATCGCCGTGCGCGAATATGTGAAGACGCATCTCAACACCGAGGCGGTGATCATCTCCGCGCAGATCGAGTCCGATCTGGTCGACCTGAGCGAGCCGGAGCAGAAGGAATATCTGGAGAGCCTGGGCGTGAAGGAATCGGGCGTCGGCACGCTGATCCGCGCGGCCTATCACCTGCTCGGCCTGCGCACCTATTTCACCACGGGCGAAAAGGAAACCCGCGCGTGGACGATCCACAACGGTGACAAGGCGCCGGCGGCGGCGGGCGTCATCCACTCCGATTTCGAGCGCGGCTTCATCGCGGCGGAATGCACCGCCTATGTCGATCTGGTCAAGCTCGGCTCCTTCGCCAAGGCGCGCGAGGCCGGGCGCCTCCGCATCGAGGGCAAGGAATACACCGTGCAGGACGGCGACGTCCTCGAGTTCCGGTTCAACGTCTAATTGATGCAGCGCGGTTGCAAACCGCCGCTACATTGTTTGAGATGAAAACCTTCCGCCGCGTCTGGGTTTATGCCCGCGTCTATCCGTTCCTCTGCGCAGCCACGTTTATCGCGGCCACGCTGGGCACGCTCTCCGGCCTCGTGTTTCCCAAGGTCACCGGGCTGGTCATCGATAATGTGCTCACGCCGAAGCGGCCCGACTTGCTGCTGCCCTACGTCCTCATCGTGGTGGGGGCATTTCTCTCGCAGCACATTCTCAATGCGTTGCGCATCCGCTTCAACAATACCTTCGAGCAAAAAGTCATCTTTGATCTGCGGCGGGATCTCTACCAGACGCTCCAGCGCCTGCCGCTCCGTTGGTACGACCAGCGCGCGACGGGCGACATCATCACGCGCGTCATCGACGACGTCACGGCCATGGAGCGCGTGCTGATCGACGGCATCGAGCAGGCCATCATCGCCGTCATCCAGATCGTCTGCGTCGGCATCTACCTCTTCGAGATGAACGCGCGGCTGGCCTGCTGGATGCTGCTGCCCATTCCGGCGCTCCTCGGCGGCGTGATCTGGTACACGCTCACCGCCAAGTCGCGCTACAAGGAGCAGCGCAAGGCCGCATCGGCGATGAATTCCCTCCTCCTCGACAACCTGCAGGGTGTGCGCCAGATCAAATCCTACGCGCGCGAGGAGACGGAGCTCCGGCGCTTTTCCGACTCCGCGCTGCTGGTCGGCGAGACGCAGCTTGTCATCATGCGGACCTGGTCGCTCTACTCCTCCACCATGGCGTTCCTCGGCGCGCTCGGCAGCGCGATTGTTCTCTATGTCGGCGGTACTGATGTCCTTGCAGGCTCCATGACGATCGGTCAGCTCTTCACCTTCTTTCTTTTCGTGGCCATGTTCTACGAGCCGGTGCGGAGCCTGCACCAGATCAACCAGCTTTATCAGGCGGGCCGTGCCTCGAGCGATCGCGTGGCCGAAATCCTAGACGCCGCGCAGGAGAACTATGGCGAGCCCGGCGTCATCGTTCGCGCGAAGGGCGCGGTCGAATACCGCAATGTGGGCTTCGCCTACCGCTCCGATGTCACCGCGCTGCATGACATCAACCTCACGGTGAAACCGGGCCAGTGCGTTGCGCTGGTCGGCCCGACCGGAGCAGGCAAATCGACACTCGTCTCGCTCCTCAGCCGTTTTTACGAGGCAACGAGCGGCGAAATCCTGCTCGATGGCCGCGACGTCGCGGGCATTTCCCTGCGCGAATTGCGCGAGCAAATTGGCGTGGTCTCGCAGGAGACCTTTCTCTTCAACGGCACCATTCTCGACAACCTGCGCTTTGGCCGGCCCGAGGCCACGCGCGCCGAAATCGAGGAGATGGCCAAGGCGGCCTGCGTCCACGATTTCGTTTCGTTGTTGCCGGAAGGCTACGACACGCATGTCGGCGAGCGCGGCGTAAAGCTCTCCGTCGGCGAGAAGCAGCGCATCTCCATCGCTCGCGCGTTGCTGAAGAACCCGCCCGT
>CAZZWT010000313.1:0-3761 GCA_964657775.1 uncultured Candidatus Methylacidiphilales bacterium
CCTGCGCCGGCTACCTTTTATCTCCGGGACAGGACGGTGGCTTCGTACGACTTCACTTCCTTCAGCCACGCTTCGCCCGAGGGCACATCGTGACGGCGCAGGTATTCCTCCCAGACTAAGCCGAAGGGGAGCGTCTTTGCCTCTTCCAGCAGCGCGAGGCGGGACGAATAATCGCCGGCTGCTTCGAGGTCGCGGAGCTTGGCGATCGGCTCGAGCATGGCCAGGAGCAGCGCCTTGATCGCAGAGCGCGAGCCGATGACCCAGGCCGCGATGCGGTTGATGCTGGCGTCGAAATAATCGAGGCCGATGTGGGTGCGCGCGAGGTAGTCGCCGCGCACGAGTTCCTCCATGATCCCCTTGGTCGGGTCGTCGAGGAGGACGACGTGATCGCTATCCCAGCGGACGCCGCGGCTGACGTGGAGCAGGATCTCCGGCACGTTAAGCAGGATCGACGAAATCTTGTCGGCGAGATTTTCCGTGGGATGAAAGTGGCCGGCATCGAGGCAATAGACGATCTGGTTTTTGATCGCGTAGCCGAGATAAAACTCGTGCGAGCCGACGACGTACGATTCCGAGCCAATGCCGAAAAGCTTCGACTCGACCGCATCGAGATGGAACTTGGGGTCGAGCTTTTCCTTGAAGATGGCGTCGAGCGAAGCTTCCAGGCGCTCGCGAGGACCTTTGCGATCGACCGGGATTTCCTTGGCGCCATCGGGAACCCAGACATTCGTCACTGTGGTTGAGCCGAGCTGCCGGCCCATCTCCGCGCCGATCTTGCGGCAGGCGATGCCGTGATCGATCCAGAATTGGCGGACGGTGGGGTCACGATGCGAGAGTGTCGCGCCGTCATTGGCCAGCGGATGCGAAAAGTAGGTGGGATTGAAATCGAGGCCGAGGCCGCGCTTGCCGGCCCAGTCGATCCAGCTCTGGAAATGGGCGGTGGTGATCTGGTCGCGCTCGATTTTCTTGCCGCTGAAATCGGCGTAGCTCGCGTGCAGATTGAGGCGATGTTTGCCGGGCAAAAGCGAAAGCGCCAGGTCGAGGTCCTGCCGCAATTCGTCCAGCGTCCGCGCCTTGCCGGGATAATTTCCGGTGACCTGAATGCCGCCGCCGTCGAGCGTCGCTCCCGCCGTCTCGAAGCCGCCGACGTCATCACCCTGCCAGCAGTGGAGCGAGAGTGGGACGGTGGCGAGCCGCTGCAACACGGCCTCCGTATCGACGCCGAGATTGGCGTAGGTTTCCTGCGCGTAGGTGTAGGGGGATGTGCTCATGGTATTAGGGTTTGAGGGTGCCGAGGTCGTTGCCGATGCTAAGCCTTGAAAAGATCGTTCGTCATGCAGAGCGCGGGGCTCCAGGTAAGAAATTCGCCCGCGAGCCAGTGCCTTTCCCAGCCCAATTTCTGACACCGCGATCGGTCATGTAAAAGGTGGCCGAAGCCAGGCCGCTTAACCAATGTAAGGCCAAGCCGAGGAGGAGAATGGGAGACATTGCGGGACAAACTGTAGCAACGGCATCGAGCAGGGCGAGATCGACAAAGTGATCTTTTTCATACAAGAAATGACACGTTACGGAAAAGGGTTGGCGCGCCCGACTCTTCTTTTATAGTGAGGGGATGTCATCTGAATCCGCGCGGGAACCGGTAAATTTGAAGGACGCCTGTGTCTATGTCGCGGGCCACCACGGCATGGTCGGCTCGGCGCTGGTCCGGCGGTTAAAGGCGCAGGGTTGCACGAATCTTCTGGTGCGGACGCGCGCGGAACTGGACCTGTGCGATACGCGCGCGGTGAATGCCTTCTACGAGAAATTCCGGCCCGATTACGTCTTCGTCGCGGCGGCGAAAGTCGGCGGCATCTGGGCGAACGCGACGATGCCGGTCGAGTTCCTGAGCGAGAACTTGCAGATCGAATTGAACCTGATCAACGCGGCCCACGCCTCCAAGGTGAAAAAGCTGCTTTTCCTCGGCAGTTCATGCATCTATCCGCGGATGGCCGCGCAGCCGATCACGGAGTCGTCGCTGTTGACCGCGAGCCTCGAGCCGACGAACGAGCATTACGCGCTGGCCAAGATTTGCGGCATCAAGCTATGCCAGGCTTACGCGAAGCAATACGGCGCGAATTTCATTTCCGCGATGCCGACCAATCTTTACGGCCCCGGAGACAACTTCGACTTGGAGACGTCGCATGTCGTGCCCGCCTTGCTGCATAAGTTTCATCTGGCGAAAAAGCGCGGCGCGCATAGCGTGGTGCTGTGGGGCACGGGCAGCGCGTATCGCGAATTTCTGCATGTCGACGATCTCGCGCAGGCCTGCGTTTTTCTGATGGAGCGCTACGATTCGCCTGAGTTAATCAATGTCGGCTGCGGTCGCGATCTTTCCATTCGCGAACTGACCGAGCTGGTCAGCCGCGTCGTCGGCTATACCGGCGTGATGGAATGGGATTCCACCAAGCCGGACGGCACGCCGCGCAAGTTGCTCGATGTCTCGAAGCTCACCGCGCTGGGTTGGAGTGCGACCACGCCGCTTGAGGATGGCCTGCGCGCCACCTACCAATGGTGGACCGAGCGGGGCTGCCCCTGATTTCGCCCGTGGGCAAATCGGCGCGGCTCGTGATTATTCGATTCCTCGCCATTTCCAAGCCTGTTAAGCCCAAGGGCTCATTTTGTGGAATGATGGTGGGCGGTACAGGGTTCGAACCTGTGACCTTCCGCGTGTGAAGCGGACGCTCTACCGCTAAGCTAACCGCCCAAACCGAATCGAGCAGGTGATCGTATCCAATGCCGCGTGAAGATCAAGCAACATCATGGTGCGGCACCCCGGAATGTTGACCTTTCCCCGGCAAGGCGATAGAACCGCAGGAGCGACGATGATCCGTTTCATCGCCGCCTCAAGGAGTACTATGCCGGAAGAGAAACCGCACGAACCGCTCGACCTTTCTTCTTTTGATGATTTGACCGCGCCGATCGACGTGCCCGTGGTCGTCCCGCCTCCGGTTGGTACGCAACTCATTCCGGCATCCGATGCGCGGCTGGCACCAGTGGCCCCGGCGGAGCGGCTGGTGGACGTGTCCAAGCTCAGTCCTCAGGACCTGGCGGCGGCGAACGCTTCCGCCAGCAAAATCGATTTCAAGCGGACCGAAACGCTGCTGTCCCACGGCGATCACGTGCTGGCGGATATCGCGCAGTCGTCGCGCCAACTGCTAGCCGGTGTGCGGCTCGGTGACGCCGGGGAGGTGGGCCGAATCGCCGCGGCGGTCATCGATGGCGTGAAGATTCTGCGGATCCAGGATTTGCAGGCGGAAGCGGCGGCCGGGAAATCGGCGAAGCCAACCGGCATCGTCGGCAAGATCATGGGGACGATCGCGGATGCGCATACGGCCTTCAAGGGCTTCGCAGAAAATCGCAAAAAGTTCTTAACGCTGATGGATCAGGAAGAAGCCAAGGCGCGCAGGACGAAGGCGGATCTCGCCGTTGCCGTGGCGAATCTCGATCAGCAAGCGCTGGCGATCAAGAAAAGCCTCTACGGGTTGAAGATCGAAATAGCCGCGGGCCAAATCGCGCTCGACCGGGGCGAGGAGGAACTGGAAAAGCTGCGGCTCCATGCCGTCAGCACCGGCGAGCCGATCGAGGCGGCGGAGGTGATGGAATTCCGCAACGCGATGGCGAATTTCCGCGGGAAGATCGCGGAGATGCGGGAGAACCTCGTGGGCTCGGCGTTACTGATTCCGATCATCGGCCAAAACCGGCAGGCGGCGGAAACGCGGATG
>CAZZWT010000314.1:0-3760 GCA_964657775.1 uncultured Candidatus Methylacidiphilales bacterium
AGCGAAGCACATCTTATGCGCGATGCATCGCTTCGCCGAGCCCCCGCGATCCGGGCAACAAGCAGCCCGGACCACGAAGTGCAGGTTAACTAACGACGCTGCGAGTGGTGCGACTGTTCTTGAGTGTAAAGGTTCAGCACCCGCCGCCCCATCCTAAACCGCATTGGCCAGTCGCTCAGCCAAACGTGCGGGCAGCCCGGCGTTCATGATCTTCGCCTGGGCCTTGGCCAGATCGTAGGGTAGGCGGCGCAGCTCGATCGTGTTCGCGCCGGAATCGTAAATAACGTAGGCGGAGCGCCAGTCGCCATCGCGGGGCTGGCCCACGCTGCCGACGTTGACGAAATATTTCTTCTCCGGCTGGATGTCGATCTTCTTGTAGAAGAACTCGTGCACCTTGGTGTCGCGGATGAAAACGTGCGGCACGTGCGTGTGGCCGAAAAAACAGATGTTGGTCTTCTGGTACTGGAAGCTCGATTCCGCTTCCAGGCAGGAGAAGACATACCCCCAGCGGTTCGGCTGGTCGAGCGTGGAATGAACCACGGTAAACGAATTCACCGGTCGCTGCAGCGGCAGGGCGCGGAGGAATTCACGCTGTTCCTTCGTCAATTGTGTCCGCGTGTAGCGAATGGCCGAAAGCGCCATGTCGTTAAAGTGCTCGACCTCGCGGCCTTCGGAAGCTTCCTCGTCGTGATTGCCTTTAACGATGGGGCAGCCGAGCGCCCGGACGATCTCCAGGCACTCGCGCGGGTTTGCGTTGTACCCGACGATGTCGCCAATGCAGACCGTGTGCGTAACAGCTTGCGCCTGCATATCCTCCAGTACGGCCTCCAAGGCTTCGAGGTTACTGTGGATGTCTCCAAAAATGCCAAATCTCATGCGATATCGTCCGACTCTGATGCGTCAGGAATGTTAAACCCTAAAGACACTGCGCTAATTGGGAAAGACTCTTTTTTCTTTTGGGATCGAAAGTTTATCCTCCAGTTCGCGGATTTCTTTCTCGATCCGGTCCGGTTCGTGAATCTTCTGTGTCCGTTCCTCCGGCGTTAGGCGCTTCCACAGCGTCGTCCAGCGCGCGTAGGCCTTTTCCGGATCCTTGCCGTGCTGGCGGTCGTACATGATGGCGGAAAATCGCTCGATATAAATGGGCGCATCGGGCACTTCGCTCGCCTTTTGGTAGTAATAAGCGGCCTTGTCGTAGTCCTTCAAACGCTGGTCGTAGCACAGACCGGTGTAATACCAGATGCGCCAGTATTCGGGGTTGCTCTCGATGCCTCGCTTGAATATGTCGAGACCGCGATCGATCCAAAAGCGCGAGGCCTTTAGCCGCTTCATCGGATCTTTCTGGGTAATGTCGTCACCGGCGGGAATGGATGCGTTCCAAGCCAGTTGCCAGCCGCCCATGGTGGCGAAGATGGGGGCGCGCGGTTCCAGCGTAATGCAAATCTTGATGCAGGCCATCATATCGAACCAATTCTGGTTCTGCCAATCGATGGTGACCTGGAGCCAGACGAAATCGGCCACGACGCTGCGCAGACCGCCGAGCACGCCGATGGTCAGTCCCTGGCCGAGTTGGTCGCTCAAGGCGCGGGTGATGGGGGCACCCTTGTAGCGCAGGAAGTCCTGCTGGCGCGAGATTTCCTCCTCCCACGCGATCTTGGCCGGCGCCCAAAGCCCAAGGAAAAGCGCAACGAGCATGGCGCGATGCAGGCGGCGCTTCAGCGGCAGGTTGAGGCTCGAGGTCCGGGCGGTGGATTCCATACGCGGCGAGGCTAGATCTCGCGGTAGTTGAAGACGACGATGCTGACGGCCAAAATGACGATAAGGTAGACATCCGCGTAGCCCATCAGGGTCAGCGTGTGCGCCCACGGGACATGGTTGCCCGATTGGATTTCACTGATGATGGTGAACGAGTTCATGTCGGGGATCAGCATGGAAATCAAGCCCACGAGGCTGGTCTGGAAAATGGAGGCCTCGGCGCCGTGGCTCAGCCAGATTTCGCGCGCAGTGCCTTCCATGTGGCCGATGAGGTAAATCATGAACGTCGTGACGATGGTAAAGATCGACGAGGTGGAAAACGTGGAGATGAGCATCGCGATGCCGGCTGTCATGATGAGCTTGGTGAAGATGAGGAGGATCGCCTGGATCAACTGCGGGTCGCGCACCTGGTGGACGATTTGGGCGACGTCGCGGTTGTAGGCGTCGAGCAGGCCGGGCTTCGATTTCCAATCGGCCTCGGTGGCCCAGGTGGACAAAGCCGCTTGGATTCCGCGCAGCTCCTGCCAGTAAAGCGTGAGCGCGAAGGCGAGCGACATGATCGCGGTGCAAAGCGCCAGCAGCAGGACGACGCCGAGGAATTTGCCGAGCAGGAATTCGGAGCGCCGCACCGGCTTGGCCAGGATGGTGTAGATGGTGCGGTTGTGCAGCTCCTGCGGAATCAACTGTGCGGTGGAAAGGACCGCGATGCAAAAGCCGAAGACCTCCATCACGCCGCAACCGGCGTTTTTCACGAACTTGATCTGCGCGTCGAACAAGCCGGCGGAATCGAGGCTGGGCATTTCCACCTGCGAAATGGAGACAGAGCTGGCAAGGAGAATGAGGGCGAAGACGACGAGGACGTTGAGCACTTTCTGCCGCACAGCTTCCGTGAGCGTGATGCGGCCAATGGTGATAATGCGGGCGAGGGAAGCGATCATGGGCCGGGGTTGGATTTGGTTTGGGCCTGGACGGTGCGCACGTAAAGCTGCTCCAGCGACAGGCGCGGGCGGGAGAAGCTGATCTCCTTCTCCGCAATGCCGCTCTGGCCGAGCGCGGCGCGCAAGCGTTGTTGCTGGTCCGGCGTCAGGTCCGCCGGGACGTTGATCTGCGTGCTGTGGCTCTCGACCAGCAGCGATTCGAGCGAGCCCTCGAGCACTTTTTTTCCGAGCGAAAAAATGGCGACGCGGTCGGCCACTTCCTGCACCTGCTCCAGCAAATGCGAGGAGAAGATGACCGTTTTGCCCATTTGCTTGAACTTGAGAATGATGTCGCGGATTTGCGAGGAGCCGAGCGGATCGACGCCCGCGGTGGGCTCGTCGAGGAAAAGAATTTCCGGATCGTGGATCATCGCCTGCGCCAGGCCGATGCGCTGGAGCATGCCTTTCGAATACGAACGCAGCGGTCGTTCGCGCCCGTTCTGCAAGCCGACGAGATCGATGAGTTCCTCAATCCGCTTTTCCAGCTGCGCGCCGGTGATGCCGCAGACCTTGCCGAAGAAGCGCAGCGTTTCATCGCCATTGAGGAAGCCGTAAAAGTAGGGATTCTCCGGCAGGAAGCCGACACGGCGCCGGGCCTCGAGGCTCTCCGGGGACAGGCCGAAAATGCGCGCCTCGCCTTCGGTTGGGACGATGAGCCCGAGCAGCGACTTGATCGTGGTGCTTTTGCCCGAGCCGTTGGGTCCGAGCAAGCCGAAGACTTCGCCCTGCTTGATTTGCAAATCGAGGTGGTCAAGCGCGACCAGCACCTTGCGTTTCCAAGTCAGCGGATAGCGTTTGGTCAGCCCCACCGTCTCGGCCGCCAACGGCGTCGCCCCGGTCCTAGAAGAATCCATCGTATTAACTTTCACGATGCCGCCTCTCTTGCCAATGGGAAAATGTAGGGTGAAATTTTTGCAATTCTCATTCCATCTTCACGCCATCCGCAATATCGAGCCGCGCGGCTTGCCGGGCGGGAAAATAGCCGGCGGCCAGCGCGGCCGCGATGACGGCCACGGGCAAGCCGAGCA
>CAZZWT010000315.1:0-3715 GCA_964657775.1 uncultured Candidatus Methylacidiphilales bacterium
TTCCGATACCCGCGCGCGAGGCCGAGGCCGCCGATGTGGAGTTCGCCGGTGACACCCATCGGCACCGGTTGCAGGTGCGGGTCGAGAATATAAAGCTGCGTGTTGGCGATCGGTTCACCGATGCTGATCGATGTACCCTGGGCCGTAATATGCGCGGCGGAGGACCAGATCGTGGTCTCGGTCGGGCCGTACATGTTCCAGAGTTCGCCGCCCTTCGCGAGCAACTGGGTCGCGAGATCCTTGGGCAACGCTTCGCCACCGCACAACATTTTGAGCTTCGGATTTCCCGGCCACTTCGCATCGAGCAGCATGCGCCAGGTCGAGGGCGTGGCTTGCAGCACCGTGGCATTGTTCGCGGTCAGATGGTGCAGCACGCGGAAGCCATCGGCCGCATCGTCGCGGCTGAGGAAGATGACGCGCGCGCCAGTGACGAGTGGCAGGAAAATTTCCAGGCCCGCGATGTCGAAGGAGAACGTGGTCACGGCGACGAGGACATCCTGCGCGTGGAGGCCGGGCCGCTCCTTCATCGAGGCAAGAAAGTTGACCAGCGCTTCGTGCGGAATCTCGACGCCCTTGGGCACGCCGGTCGAGCCCGAGGTGTACATGACATAAGCCAAGTTTTTACCGGTAACGCGATGCGCGGAATCGGCGCCGCTTTCACCTTCGAGGCTGGCGCGCTCGGCATCGAAGACGATCACCGTTCCGCGCACGGCGGGAACTTCGAGTTGCAACGCCTGCTCGGTGATGAGGACGAGCGGCTGTGCGTCATCGAGCATGAGAGCCTGGCGTTCGCGCGGCAGCGCCGGATCGACCGGGAGATATGCCCCACCGGCCTTGAGGATGCCCAGCAGGACGACGATCAAATCGAATGAGCGTTCCATGCAGACCGCGACGAGTTGGTCCGGCCCAACGCCGAGTTTTTCCAGCCGCCGCGCGAGGCGGTTGGCGCGCATGTTGAGCTGTGCGTAAGTGAGTTCCTTTTCGTTGAAGACGACTGCAACAGAGTCGGGCGTGGCGCGCACCTGGTCTTCAAACCAGGCCTGAACCGAGAGGTGGGAAAGCGTATCCATGTGCAAAAGTAATTAGGCGGAAGCAGCGGCGATAGGACGACCGGCGACGACGAGTTCCTGCTGTTCCTCTACCGTCATCAGCGGGATAAGCGCGACGAGCTGGTTGGGATCGGCGACGATGCCCTGCAGCAGCGTTTTATAGTGCCGCAGCCAGCGTTGCATCGTCTCGCCGGTGATGAGGTCGGTGTTGTAGTCGCACTGGACGAAGATTTCGCCGTTCTTTTTCTCCGCGACGTTGAGGTAGAGCTCGAACATCGCCGTGCCGCGCGGGCTGCGATAAGGGACGTCCTTCGATTCGAGCACGATCTCGAGGCCGGGCAGCTTCTGGTGGAATTCGCCCGATTCGAGGTTGAACGTGACGTTAAAGAAGGGCGAGCGCGACGGATCACGCGGCAGGTTCAACTTGCCGATGAGATTGGCGAAGAAATAGTCCTGGTGCTCCGACGCGGCGATGACGAGCGCCTTGATCTGCTGCAGGTAATCAAGGAACGTGCTGCCGTCATAAAGAATGCTGCGGAGTGGGAGCATGTTGGTCGTGTTGGCGAAGAGGTTGCGGCCTTCCATTTCCATGCGGATCGGGCTGTCGAAAGGCACGCCGATGAGCAAGTCGTCCTGGCCCGAGAGCCGATGCAGCAACACGCCATACGCGCTGAGCAGCACCATGAATGGCGAGCAGCGATGCGCCGCGCCCATGGCCTTGAGCGCCGCGATGAGCTCGGCGTCCATCTGGATTTCCTCGCGCGCGCCGACATAAGTGATCACGGCGGGACGCGCGTGGTCGAGCGGCAGATCGAGCACCGGAATGCCGCCTTCCATTTGTTTCAACCAGAAAGCCTCGGCCTCGCGCCGCTCCTCGGATTCCTTGTAAGCCTCGCGCTTCTCCACGAATTCCGCGAAGGGTACGGCCTCCGGAAGTTGCGCCGTCGTGCCCGCCGAGTATGCCCTATATAGAGCGGCGAATTCGTCGAGGTAAACCCAGTACGACGGGCCATTGCCCAGCACATGATGGAAGACCAGCAGCAGGATGTGACGCTTCTCGTCGAGCTTGATCAGGTTGGCGAAAAGGAACGGGCCGCGCATGCCGGCGAAGATTTGATTCTCGAGTTCCGCGAGCGTGGCTGAGACGGCCTCCGCCGAACGGTTCGAGTAATCGAGATAGTTGATCTCGATCTTGCCCGAGGCGTGGACGGTTTGCGTCTGCCCGGTCGGATCGATGGTCGTGCGCAGGGCATCGTGGCGATCGATGAGCGTTTGCAAGGTCTTCTCCAACGCCGCGCGATCGAGATCGCCATTGAGACTAAGCGTGATCGATTCGTGGTAGGCGCGCCCCGCACTTTCATTCAGGCTCGCCAGTAACCAGAGCCCCTTCTCAGCCTCGAGCATCGGCAGAACTTGATCTTCTTTAGGCGCAGGTTTGGCCACCAGATCCTTGAGCACGGTGACGTGCTGGAGGCTCGCCAGCACCTCCGCGGGTTCGACGCCGAAATCGACAAAGCAGCCGATCTCATCGACGCCAATTTTCTTCAGGCGATCGACCACCGCTTCGCACGACTCGACCGTGCCGATGAGCGATTTGCCGTTGAAGTAATCGTCGCAGGAGCGGTTCGTCAGATACTCGACATCCTCGTCATCGACTTCCATCTCGCCGACCTGCTTCTCGATTTTCTTCTGGCTGTTGTCGAGGTAGGAGCGGAGATAATCGCACAGCGGTTTGCGCGCGATTTGCTGCGCGCCATGGAGGCTGTTATCGAGATAGGTATAGAGCAGCGTGGTGACGTGTCCGCCCGCGGGATCGAGCCCGGCGGCGCGGCGTCCTTCGCGATACGCGACGATCTTATCCGCCAACTCATCGACCGTCTGGTTCATCAAATAGCCGAGCACGTTGAAGCCATTACGGCCCGCTTCGACATACGAATCCTTGTGGATGCAGGTCGACCAGACCGGTAACTCGGCCTGACGCGGTTGTGGGAAAAGTTTCACCGTCGTGCTGCCGCCACCGGGCACCGGCATTTCGACCTCCTCGCCGCGCCAGAGCCGCTGGATGATCTTCAAGTTTTGCAGGTTGATGTTGCGCCGGTCGTCAAAATTTTCTGGCGCGAAAACGAAGTCATTCGGATGCCAGCCCGACGCGGTGGAAATCGCCGCGCGACCGTTGGAGAGATTGTCGACCACCGACCATTCCTCCGCTACGCGCACGGGATGATGCAGCGGCAAAACCACGCTGCCGCCGCGCAATTGCAGGTGGGTGGTCTGCCCCGCCAACGCGCAGGCAAGCAACGAGGAGTTGGGCGAGAACCCGCCTACGGAGTGGAAATGACGCTCCGGCAGCCAGATCGCGGTGAAGCCATTTTCATCCGCGTACTTCGCCGCTTCCATCAGGAGCGAATATTTATCATCGCGATAAGCCGCGTCGTAATTGCCGAAGAAGTAGAGACTGAATTCCATCGGCTTGGTCGAGACTTGAATTGGCGCACGCCCAATCGGTGCGGGCAACTCAGCGGGTTTGGTTGCCGCTTCCGCCTCGGGCAGGAATCCGCCTGCGCGAAGTTCATCAATGCTCTCCTTAAACACGCGGATGATGAAGTCGATATCTTCGTCCGTGTGGACGGTGGAAAGAAACACGGGCCGCGCTTCCCAGATATGCA
>CAZZWT010000316.1:0-3683 GCA_964657775.1 uncultured Candidatus Methylacidiphilales bacterium
AAGCAACGACTCTGGGTCGAAACATTGGTTGCCATCCTGCCGGACGAAGCCGTCCTTGCCTTGAAGAAATCTCCCGCCCAACGCGCCGCGTGGGAGCACCTCCAGCAAAATGGCCCCGGTTGGCTCGCGGACCTCGGACAGGTCTGTAGCACGGCGGCCTGGAAAGGACTTGCCGAGCGCAATCTCGTCTCCATTGCCTCCCGCACGCAGGACCGCGATCCCTTTCTTCACGCGCCTGTGTCGGAGTCAATGCCGCACGCCATGAACGCGGAGCAACAAGTGGCGTTGAAAGTCATCAGCGAAGAAATCGCCGCAGAAAAGCCGCGCGTCGTCCTGCTTCATGGGGTCACCGGCAGTGGCAAGACGGAGGTCTATCTCCAGGCCATCGCGCAGGTGCTGACCCTGGGTAAAAGCGCGCTTGTTCTCGTGCCGGAAATCGCGCTGACCCCGCAGACGGTCGAGCATTTCCGCTCCCGTTTCATCGGACAGAAAGTGGGTGTCGCCGTCCTGCACAGCCATCTCTCCTCCGGGGAGCGGCACGATCAGTGGCAGCAGATTCGTTCCGCTCGCGCCCGCATCGTCATCGGGGCGCGTTCCGCCGTTTTTGCACCGCTTGAAGATCTTGGCATTATCGTGGTGGACGAAGAACACGAGCATTCGTACAAGCAGGAGGAATCACCTCATTACCACGCGCGCGACGTCGCCGTGATGCGGGGCCATCTGGAACGAGTGACAGTCGTACTCGGTTCCGCCACGCCCTCGCTCGAGTCCTACCACCACGCCAGGGAAGGCAAGTACCGCCTCGTCGAATTGCTCCAGCGTGTCGAGGACGTCCAGATGCCGGTGACGCATGTCCTCGATATTCGTTCCACGAAGAAGGGCGATTCGCCCGTACTGGTGGCCCCGCGTTTGATCGAAGCCATCCAGGCGCGCCTAGATCGGAACGAACAGTCGATCATCTTCCTCAACCGCCGCGGCTACTCCTCATCGCTCCAATGTACGCAATGCGGCCATGTCGAAATGTGCCCGAATTGCAGTGTCGCGCTCACCTACCATCGCCGGGCGGAAAAGCTTCGCTGCCATCTCTGCGATTTCTCCAGCGGCGTACCGCACGCCTGTCCCCAGTGTGGTCATGCTCCCTACAAGTACGCTGGCAGCGGCACAGAAAAAGTGGAACATGCACTCGTCGAGGCCTTCCCCAAGGCGCGGATCGAACGCATGGACGCCGATAGCATGCGCGGCAAGGACGCTTATGCGAAGACCCTGCGCGAATTCGCCGAGGGCAACATCGATCTGCTCGTCGGCACGCAGATGATCGCCAAGGGGCTTCACTTCCCGCGCGTCACCTGCGTCGGCGTTATCAACGCCGATCTCGCGCTGCAAATCCCTGACTTCCGCGCCAGTGAGCGCGTCTTCCAGCTGCTCATGCAGGTCTCTGGCCGCAGCGGTCGCGGGCAGGTGAGGGGCGAGGTCTTCGTCCAGACGCGTGTGCCGTTCCATCCTGCGATCCAGTTCGCGCGGCACCACGATTATACCGGCTTCGTTGAGCAGGAACTCGATTTCCGCAACAGCCTGCACTATCCGCCCTACGAACGCTTTGTCCTTATCACCGCCCGCGGCCGCAGCGAGGAAAAGACGCTCTACGTGGTCGAACAACTTGCGAAGGAAATTGAGCGACTCAACCTGCCCGAGACCGAAATCACCGGACCATCGCCTGCGCCCATCGCGCGCATCGAGGAACGCTACCGCTTCCAGATTTTCCTGCGCACCCGCCGCATCGTGGCCGTCACCCCGCGTCTGCGCCCCATCTTCATGGACCGCGCCTGGCCGGACGACATCCGCATCACGCTCGATGTCGATCCGGTGGATTTGCTGTAGCGGCGGTCTATGACCGCCGAGGTCTTGTGGTAGCCGCCATCGGCTTGATGGTGGTCCGCTGCTTAATCTACGGGCAATGTCGGCGGTCATAGACCGCCGCTACAGACGGAAGATCGACAACCCCGCACCAACCCGCTTTTCTACTAGAAGATGTTCGCCAAGCTCCTCAAGTTTTTCATCGCCCTGGCGCTGCTTCCCTTGGTCGCGGGCGAAATCTGGACGCTGATCGACCTCTCCCGCGCCGCCATCCCCGCCGGGCAATGGCGTGACGCCTGGTTCGTCAGCTTCGGCGCGGGCTTTGTCGCCTGGATATTAGTCTTCATTTTTTTGCCGCGCACAATGTGGCTCTACGTCCTCGGCCATGAATTCACCCACGCTTTGGCCGCGATGCTCGCCGGCGGAAAAGTCAGCGCGTTCAAGGTCAGCGCCAAAGGCGGACACGTCATGACCGATCGCGTCAACTGGTGGATCACCCTCTCGCCTTACTTTGTTCCGCTTTACGCGCTCATCTGGATGGCCCTGTGGGTCTCGATCGATTTCTGGCATCCGCTCACCGCCTGGCAGCCCATTCTTTATTTCGGTATGGGCCTTTTCTGGGCCTTCCACGTCACCTTCACCGTCAGCATGTTTCACTTGGAGCAGACCGATCTATCCAGCCAGGGCCTGCTTTTTTCCACCGTCATCATCCTGCTGTTCAACCTGATTTTTGTTCTGTTGCTGCTCAGCATTCTCACCCATGACATGCGTATGGCCGGAAACCTTTTCCTGCAACGCACCAGTCACAGCTACCTTTTTACCTGGAACGAAATCGTGCGCGGCGTGGCTTGGGCGCAGGCGGAATGGCAGTCGAAAGGGTAGGGACGGCAATTCCAGCGCGAAGCGCAAATGATAATCCGGGAAACCAATTAGAAAAGGCCGGGAGGCCAATCCCTTGCCGTCCGTTGCTGACAACCTGCGCCGCTTTCGTGTAAATTTCCCCCCCCCACATGAACACCCCCCGCCAGGAACTCGAAACCCGCGTCGCGCAGGCTGTGCACAAACTTTTTTCGCCCGCACCACCTCCGCCCTACGTGCGCCCTTGTCCCGATGCCCGCCATGGCGATTTCCAGACCAACGTTGCCCTGGTGCAGGCCAAGGAAGCCAAGGCCAATCCGCGCGAACTCGCAGTGAAATTGGCTGAGACGATCGAGATCGACGACATCGCCGAGAAGCCGGAGATCGCCGGCCCGGGCTTTCTCAATCTCCGCCTGAAGCCTGAATATCTCGCGCAGCAAATCACCAAACGCTGGAGCGACGACCGCCTCGGCATTCCTTCTGTCGAGAAACCCGAAACCGTGGTCATTGACTACAGTAGTCCGAACATCGCCAAGGAAATGCACGTCGGCCATTTGCGCAGCACGGTGCTCGGCGATGCGCTCGCGCGGATGTATTGCTTCCTCGGCCACAAGGTCATTGCGGACAATCACCTCGGCGACTGGGGCACCGGCTTCGGCATGATTTTGCTTGGCTACAAACGCGAGGGCGATCCGGAGAAACTCCGGATCGATCCGTTCGGTCATCTCGAGGGTATCTATCGCAAAATCCAGGTAGAAGCCAAGGCCGACGAAGCGGTGCGCGAAGCCGCCAAGCGCGAATTGGTCCTGCTCCAGCAGGGCGACGCGAAGAACCGCGAGCTGTGGGAGCAATTCCGCAAGTATTCCATGGAGGCGCTCGACGTGATCTATCAACGGCTCGGCGTGCAGTTCGATTACACCCTCGGTGAAAGCTTTTACAACGATGCCCTGCCGGTGGTGGTGGGCGATTTG
>CAZZWT010000317.1:0-3650 GCA_964657775.1 uncultured Candidatus Methylacidiphilales bacterium
GGCACGCCGCAGCGGGACGACAGGAAGCGACGCTGCCATCGCATCAACCGATCGCTTCCTGTCGCTGCGCCGAGCCTCCGCGACCCGGGCAACAAGTAGCCCGGGCCACCCTACGCGATTAAATCACGCGATCTTGAGAAGTGCCGCAGGAGTGGTTTGGTCCACGAGCCTGTGTCGGCGAAAAATCCGCCGGCAAGCAATCGGAAGCGGGAATTTGTCGCGAAAAAATTTGGAGGCCGAATAGGTCTCATATGACTTATACGACTTACAGGTCCTATAAGGCCTATTCGTAGCGCAGGGCTTCGATGGGATCGAGTCGCGAGGCCAGCACCGCAGGCCAGTAACCGAAACCGACGCCGACCGCGACGGAGAAGCCGCACGAGAGCAAAATGGAAATCAGCGTCGGGTTCAACCAGATGCCCTGGAAATAACCGATGATCAGCGTGACGATCCAGCCGAAGGCGATGCCGAGAAATCCGCCGCCAAGGCAAAGCGTGACGGCCTCGATGAGGAACTGCGCCTGGATGTCCGAACCGCGCGCGCCAAGGGCTTTCCGCAGCCCGATCTCGCGCGTCCGTTCCGTCACCGAAACAAGCATGATGTTCATGATGCCGATGCCGCCGACCACGAGCGAAATCGCCGCCACGCTGGCCAGCATCACGGTCAGTGTGGTTGTCACCGCACTCAGCGCCTGCGCGATCGCGACCATGCTGAAGACGCGGTAGCTGTTTTGGGTGACGCCGGGGATATGCGGCCATTCCGTCGTCAGGCTCTGCAAATCATTCACGCTCTGGTCGACCACGCTGGCATCGACGGCGCTCGAATCGATCCAATCGACATATTGCTTGCCAAGCACGCGGTACATCGCCGTCTGCAGCGGCACCACGATGCGGTCGTCATTGTCGTCGCCGCCGTCGGAGCCCTTCGCGGGCAGAATGCCGATGACGACAAAAGGGACGTGATTGAGCTCGATGGTTTTGCCGATCGGGTTCTCCGTCTGGAAAAGATTCTTCCACACCGTCGTGCCCAGCACCGCCACGCGCTCGCGTGAGATGCACTCGTCCATGGTGAAGAAGCGCCCGTAGGCCGGGGTGGCGGCGTAAATGTCAACGTAGCCCGGCATCGATCCGAATAAATTTGTGCTGACGTTATTGTGGCCGTAAACGGCCTGCACCGTGCCCTTCACATTCCCGGTCACGGCGGAGATGGTGGAGACGCGGCCCTGGATGCCGAACGCTTCCTTCACCGTGAGGCGGCTGACCGCGCCTGGCTTTTGGCGCACGCCGCCGGTGTTCTGGAAATTCGGGATGACGACGAGGCGGTTCGAGCCCAGCGTGGCGATCTCGCGATTGACCGAGACTTGCGCGGCGTTGCCGAGCGCGAGCATGACGATGACCGCCGCGACGCCGATGATGATGCCGAGGGCGGACAGACAGGTGCGCAGCTTGTTGCCCAGGAGGCCGCGCGCGGCCTGCTGCAGGTTGAGCATGACGAGATTCCAATGCAACCGCGCGGACATGTTGAGTTCGGGCACATCGGTGATGGTGGTGGCGTTGGGCGGCACGGGTGCGTTGGGCTTGCGGATGTCTTCGACGATCTGCCCGTCGTGCACGCGGATGGTGCGGTCAGCGGCGGCGGCGACGGAGGGCTCGTGCGTCACCAGGACAACGGTGAGGCCCTCCGCGTGCAACTCGCGCAGGAGCGCCATGATTTCCGCGCCGCTTTTAGAATCGAGGTTGCCGGTCGGTTCATCCGCCAGCACGATGGTGGGGCGCCGCACGAGCGCACGCGCGATGGCGACGCGTTGCTGCTGGCCGCCGGAAAGTTCGTTCGGCTTGTGATGGCTGCGCTGCCCGAGGCCAACGCGGTCGAGCAGGCTGGTCGGGTTGGCGGACGGCCGGTCGCCCTTCGCGTAAATGAGTGGGAGCTCGACGTTGTCGAACGCAGTTAGGCGCTTGAGCAGGTGAAATTGCTGGAAGACGAAGCCGATCGTCTCCGAGCGGATCTTCGAGATTTCGTCATCGGGCAACTTCGCCGTGTCGCGGCCCGCGATCTTCAGCACTCCGGTATCGGGCCGGTCGAGCAGGCCGATCATGTGCAGCAGCGTCGACTTGCCCGAGCCCGACGCACCAACCAGTGACACGAATTCCCCCTGGGCGATGTGGAGCGAAACGCCGCGCAGGGCGTTGACCGTGGTCTCGCCCATCAGATAGGTCTTCGTGACGTTTTCGAGGACGATCATCTCCTTTTCTGGCCTTGGTTCTGGCCGGGCTTGCCGTTCAGCGCATTCTGGAAGGAAGAAAAGGGTCCCTTGTCCGCGATCTTGATTGCGAAGGTGCGGCGCGCGATCCAGTCGCCTTCATTCAACCCGGATAGCACCTCGGTCCACGTGCCATCGTTGCCGCCGACGGTGATCTTCTGAGCCACCGGCGGCTGGTCCTTGCCCTGCGCCACGAGGACGTCGCCTTCGGGCGTGATCGCGTCGGTCGGGATGCGCAGTACGCTTTTCTTGTCGGAGATGTTCAGGAAGACATTCGCCGAGATGCCGCTGCGGATATAGTCGGGCGTCGAGTCGAGGTAAATGTTCACGTTGTAGGTCGTCACGTTGTTGACCGTGGTGGCGTCGTAGGCGATCTCGTGAACATGCCCGGTCAACTGCGCCTCGGGGAAACTGTCGAAGGTGATATCGACCTTCTGATTGAGCCAGACTTGGTCGAGATCGGTCTCATCGACGGCGGCTTGGACGATGAGATGGTCCGACATGGTGAAAACGGTCTGCGCGGTGACGACGACCTGACCGGGCACGACGGCGGTGGAGATGATGTGGCCATCGAGCGGCGCAATGAGCGGCGCGGGCTTGTAGATGTCCTCCCAGAATTTTACCTCCGAACCACCGGCGGCGCGCGCGGAATCCATCAGCGCCGCGCGATCGGTGGAGCTGATCCACGCCAGCACCTGGCCCTGCTTCACCGCGACGCCATTAGCCACGTTGATCGCGTCGATGCGGCCGGGAATCGGCGGCGTAACGGTGAGGCGATGTTCCGGCACGACGACGGCGCTTTCGCGGAGGGTCACGCGCAACGGGCCCCGCTCTACCTTCAGGTAATCGTAAGTCGGCTTGCTCGAGTAGGAATTCCACACGAACCAGGCGCCGACACAGGCCGCCGCGACGACCACGACGCCGAGGGCCAAGTAGCGGGAAAGAATGGTGCTTTTACGTTTCATGTGCATAGGCGTTTCACGGAATGGCCCCTAGCCCGCGCGCCTCCTCCCAGCTCGCTTCCGCGATGACCGCGTTGAGCTGGGCGGAGAGAAGGGTTTGTTGTTGGCCGACATAATCGTTGGTAATACTGTTAAAATCCTGGAACGACATGAGGCCGTTGCGATAGTCGGCCTCGGCGATCTTGTAGCGGAGCGCGGTGGCGTCGAGCAGTTCCTTTTGGATGCGCACGTTGTCTTCCTGATCAACCATGTTCTTGAACATCTGCGCCAGCGTGAGTGCAGAGTCGTTCGTGCCGGAGCGGAGATTATCGAGCGACTGGCGTAGCGTGGCATTGGCCGCCTTCACGTCGAAGTAAGTCGCGCCGCCCTGAAAGAGCGGGTAGGTGATGGAAAACCCGGCGGACCAGCCGTGGTTCTTGAGCGGAAAC
>CAZZWT010000318.1:0-3644 GCA_964657775.1 uncultured Candidatus Methylacidiphilales bacterium
TCGAAGCCGCGCTTGAACCAGCCCACGCGCTGGGCGCTCGTGCCGTGCGTGAAGGTCTCCGGCACCACCGTGCCGCGGCTCTTGCGCTGCAAGGTGTCGTCGCCGATCTGCGACGCGGCGTTCAGGGCGGTCTCGATGTCGCCCTGTTCCAGGCGCCAGCCCTGCTGCGTCTGGGACACCTTGGCCCAGACGCCCGCGAAACAGTCGGCCTGGAGTTCGACCCGCACGCTCATGGCGTTGGTCTGCGCCTCGTTCTCGCGCTGGCGGGCGGCATCGAGGACGCAACGGCGGCTTATGTCACCACCCCTGTCACGCCCACGGTGGCGGCGAGCTTCTGACGTTCATGAGCGAGCTGATTGACCTCGGCACGGGCAAGATGAGCGTGTTCGGCGGCCCGGCCGATGACGGCGTCGGCCCCCAGGAGGGGTTGGCGCTGATCGGGCGGAGCGACCTCGGCATCTGGTGGTATTCCAGCCTGTTCCTGCCGCAAGCACCGGCAGGAACGACCGGTCTGGCGCGACGACTGAACCCGCGCGCGTTTTACCTGGCGATGCGCTGGGATTACGCGCGTTTTCCCAAACAACTCCTGCGCAACTCGGTGGTTAAACTGACCAACCCTGCCAACGGCCTGCACGTCTTCGCGCGCCCCGTCGATTTCGGCCCCGGCGACGGCTCGGTCATTGACGGCCAAGCCACGCTGGACACCGGGCGTCTCGCGGATCTCTCCCCCGGCGCGGCGACGGCGCTGGGGTTGCAGACCGATGGGGAGGTGAGATGCGAGCTGGTGGGATGACTTTCGATCCGTCCTTTTTTGGAAGGCTACCGGTCGCGGCGAGGGCTAGGAACGCCGTTGGGGCTGCGAACTTATTTCGCCTTGGCGACTCGCGGGGTTTTCAGCACGTCGAGAAGCGCTTGGGTCTCGGCGGAGTTGGCGGAGGCCACCGCATCTTCGCCTGGCTTGGCGAATTTGCGGGCGGCGTCGATGATCTGGCCGAGGGCGATGCCGCCGTCGTTGGTTGGAATGCGCTGGTGCCAGTAGGGGCGGAATCCGGACTCGAGCAGGCGCTGCACGCTCCGCTCGATGAGGTAACGGTTCTGAAAACAGCCGCCGGAAAGAACGACGCGGGTCTGTCCGATATGCTTGGCCACGGCGACGAGGATTTCGACCAGCGTGTTGTGGAATTTCGCGGAGACGACGCCGGGCGCGACGCCACAGCGCACGTCATCGACGATTTCCTCGATCATCTTGCGCCAGTCGACCTCGCTCGGGCCAGTGCTCTTGATTTCAAAGCTGTACGCTTCGCTCACGCACGACTGCACGGCGAACTCGAGCTCCATCGCAGCTTGGCCTTCAAAGGAAATCTGCTGGCGGATGCCGGTCAGCGACGCAACCGCGTCGAAGAGGCGACCGACGCTGGAGGTGATCGGCGACTGGATGCCCTTCACCAGCATCTGGCGGATGAGCGCGAGATCGCCCTCGGGGAATTCGCGCATGGGCGGCAGGTCGCCCTGGTCAAGGCCTTTGACGCCTTTCGCCTCGAACAACGCACCGAGCGCGCTGCGGCGCGGTTGCCGGATCGCGGCCTCGCCGCCGGGCAGGCGAAATTGGCGGAGGCGGGCGACGCGCTCGCAGCCGTCCTCCTTGGCCAGGAAAAATTCACCGCCCCAACTCGTGCCATCGGTGCCGAAGCCGGTGCCGTCCCACGCGACGCCGAGCGCCGGGAACGCCACTTCGTTTTCCGCCATGCAGGAAAGGACGTGCGCCCAATGATGCTGCACGGGATGGAGCGGCACCTTCAGTTGCGCGGCCAATTGTACCGCGTATTGGGTGGAAAGATAATCGGGATGGAGATCGCACGCGATGACCTCGGGCTTCACCTCGTAGATGCGGGGCAGGTCGGCGGCAATAGAGCGGAAGGCGGCGTAGGCTTCACTGGTCTCCAGGTCACCGATATGCTGGCTGGTGTAAGCCTCGTGGCCGACGCTGAGCGCAACGGTGCCCTTGAGATGCGCGCCGAGCGCCAGAACCGTGGGCGCGGAGGTCTTGAGATGGACCGGCAACGGCGCGTACCCGCGCGCGCGACGCAGGATCATCTCGCGCCCACGCACGATGCGGGTGACGGAATCGTCCATCGGCCGCACGATCGGGCGGTTGTGGACGAGGAACGAATCGGCGATGGCGCCGAGGCGGTAGACCACCTCGTGTTCGTCGATGCAGATCGGCTCGTCGCTGACGTTACCGCTGGTGGCGACGACGGGAAAGCCGAGCTGGCGCATGAAAAGATGATGCAACGGCGAGGCGGGCAGCATGACGCCGAGATAGGGATTATTCGGCGCGATGGAAGGCGCGAGCGGCGGCGACCAGCGCTGCAGCAGGACGATCGGCGCCTCGGCGGAAAGAAGCAGGCGCTCCTCCAGTTCGGATACGCGGCAGTGCTCGCGCGCCATATCAAGCGATGGGTAGAGCAGCGCGAATGGTTTTTCCGAGCGGCGCTTGCGCGCGCGCAGCTCCGTGACAGCGGCCTCGTTGCGCGCGTCGCAGATGAGTTGAAATCCGCCCACCCCTTTAAGCGCGACGATTTTTCCAGCGCGGACATCCTCGGCGGCGAGGGCGAGCGCGTCGTCCTGCTTGCCGATGACCTGGCCGTCCTTGTTCCAAAGCTCGAGCTGCGGTCCGCAGGCGGGGCAGGCGATGGGCTGCGCGTGGAAGCGGCAATCGGCGGGGTCGTTGTACTCGCGCTCGCAATCGGCGCACATCTTGAACCCGCGCATGGAGGTGTTGGGCCGGTCGTAGGGCAGCGCGTCGATGATGGTGAAACGCGGCCCGCAATTGGTGCAGTTGATGAACGGGTAACCCTGGCGGCGATTGCCGGGCTGCGAAAGCTCGATCAGGCAATGCGGGCAGGTGGCGATGTCGGGCAGGATGGTGGCAGTCGGCGCGCCATCCTGTTCGCTTTCGCGGATGGTGAAATCGCGGTAGCCGGCGGCATCGAGGAAGGAAAATTCGAGGCTCTGGATCGTCGCGCGCGGAGGCGTTTCGCGCTCGAGCCGGACGAGAAATTCGCGCAGCGAGGTGCCGCCACCCTCGATCTCGATGACGACGCCGGCGGGCGTGTTGGTTACCCAACCCGCGAGGTCCAATTCCTTGGCGAGACGATAAACGAAGGGACGGAAACCGACGCCCTGAACGGCTCCCCTGACAACGGCTTTGGCACGTTCAAGATGTTGACTCATGGGAAGAAGATGGCGGAACAGCGGCCAGAAACGGCGAAGTCGGCGATGGAGACTCTATCCTTTCCATGGACTTGTGTCAGCAACGGAAATAGTTCTGGATGACTTATAACGTGAGCCGGAGGCTAAGGGTGAAAACGACTTGGACACGAAAATCTACTTCTGGGGGTGGGCGGTGCAAATTGTTTTCGCGTTTATTTTTGCTTTGGCAGGCGTCCTCACCTGAGGCCGGAGAAAGCGTGGAATACAGAAATGAGCCTTACCTTTTCTCGGTGCTGGCTCCCCCTCGGTGGCACAACTCTTGCACTTCTGCCCCCGCAGCGTTTACGCTTCTATCTGAATGAAACCTGTCGCTCTTGTTATTCGTGATGGTTGGGGAATTAGCCCGAAGGGCCTCGATGCCGCCAAGGCCG
>CAZZWT010000319.1:0-3628 GCA_964657775.1 uncultured Candidatus Methylacidiphilales bacterium
CCACAATCCTTTGATGGCCGTTACGTTTGCTCCGATCTTTTCAAGGAAACGTTCCCCGAGTTCAGCGCGTCGAACGAGGCGCGGGGCCGCTACAACAACCCGCTGCACAACAGTGCGGCCGTCTTGGCGAGTGAGCAATTTCAACGGTTGGTGCGTGAACCGGGCACACCAAGCCGCGACACCGTGATCTTTCTGACCGGAGTGCCCGGCGCCGGCAAGACCACGACCGTGCTCGATAACGAGCAGCTCCCCGCGCAGGTCCGTCTGATCTACGAGGGGCAGCTCGCACGGCCCGCCACTGTCCTGCCAAAGATTGAGGAGGCGCTCGCCGCCGGGTTGAAGCCGGTCGTCGTGGCGGTGCATACGCCCAGTGAGGTGGCGCTGACTAACACGCTGCGGCGTTTTGAGCGCGAGGGCCGTGGCGCGAGCATCGAAGCCATGGCATCTATCCAGGGGGAGATCGCCAACGGGCTAGCCGCCATCGAGGAGCGGTTTGGCGACGCCGTGGACTTCCGCCTCTTCGACCGCCGCGGTGGGATGAACACCGTGGAAGAGCGTCGGGGTTGGCAGCACCGCTCCATTTTAGAAGGCGAAGGAAACTATGAATCCATCAAAACCCGACTCTCAACCGCCCTCGACCGGCACGAAGCCACCGGAGCTTTCAGCGCCGACGCCATCCGCCAGGCCCGCGGACTCAGCCCTCTCTCCCGAAATCGAGAGCTTTCTTTCGCAGATGGCCGAGAACCTGCGGACCCACGACCCGGAGAAGCCGAAGGGCCGCAACCAATAGTAGCCGCCAACGGCGCTCAGGAAGAAACCGGGAAAGCGGAAAGCGCTTTGGCTCGGGGGATTGAGGCCGACCAAGTCCGGCTGCAAAGCCAAGGAGCGGCGGGCGAGCGCTATCACGCGGCGCTCCGAACCTATCTGGAGGCAAACGCCCAGCGCCTCGGGCGGATCGAGGATCGCCTGGAAACTCTCATCGAAAACCAGCAGGCTGCTTTGGGAGAGTTGGAGGCGCAGCGTCCGGGCTTTTTCGCTTCGGCTGGCACCCGGGCCGGATGGAGCGCCGACGTGGAGGCTTCCCGCGACCGGCTGCAAACCTTGCAGGGACGTTTGGCGCGTGTGGAAGAGCTCAAAGAACAATCCAGCGAATTGGCAGAAGAAAAGATGCGTGAACGCGAACCAGAGCTTGCCGGGGCCTGGGACGCCGCCCGACGCGAAGCGCGCGCCACGCAATCCGAGCAGCGGCGCGAACAACAAAAAAATCGGCAACATGAACGAAGCCAGGAACAAGGGCGTGAACTCGAACTCTGAAAGGATAAGCAGCCGCTTCTGCCTTTTTTGGCGTCACTTTTCAAAGAGTTAGGCCTGCCTGCACCGAGCTTCTTGAGCTTGAAGAGAGTTTCTGGCCCAACTTCCAGTGCGGGAGGTTGGTGGTCGCCGGCATATTATTCCAAGTATGGTGTTTGGGAACGACTTGCGCTTTCATCGGCACTTTGGGAAAGGCGCCGCGCACGTTCGGCAATTTCCTCCGTATTCAGGCTCGCCGCGAGGGGCCCTGCCAGCTCTGAGATGCGAGACAGGCTCTGGATCGATGCGTTGCCGGATGTTAGATTTTCCAGCATCTGGCTAGCTCAGGGATTCAATCTTCGCCACCGCCTCCAGCTCGTCAAAAAGATCGGCGTAATGTGCCCCGAGGAACCGGGCAACTTTTGGGTTGGCTAGCAGCTTTTTCACGTAACGGCTAAGCGAGGTAAGATTGAGCATGTTCTCGCCGTGGCTGGATTCCGCCGCCTTGAAATCGCGTTCCAACGATTCGATTTCACTTTCCATGCGTACGATTTCGTCCGCCGAAAGCCCCTTGGCGGTTTTCGGTTTGGCGGGTTGGAGCAGATGGTCGGACGATGTGCCGATGAAGAGCGCATGCGCGTAAATGCTGGTGAAATTGTTCACGCTAACCATCAGTTCGGCGATCTCGATCTGCCGCACACCGGACACCTTCTTGAGCACGGCCATGGAACCGGGGGCTACGGGCTTATCCTTGAGCAATTCGACCGCCTGCGGATGGAGGCCGGCGAGCAGATTTAATCGCGCGCGGATGTCTTCGATGCTCATGTCCAGCGCCGCAGCAATGCGTTCGGCCGACACGCCGTTCTTGACCGCTTTGACGATCATCTGATGTTCCTGAATGGGTGCCAGGCGGCTGATCCGGGCGTTGTAGGTAAATGCCTCGTCGTCGGTCGAGACAATACATTCCACCTGAGTTGTGCCGATCTCCTTCAGAGCTTTGTAGCGCAGGTGACCATCCACCAGAATGTAGGTATCCTTGCGCCGGTAGACCATGAGCGGCTCGACCAGGCCGATTTCTTTGACCGACGCCAGGATCGTCTGGTAACGCCGGATCCGTTTGCCGGCGCCGTCAAATGGTCGGCTCGGCAAGATGGAGTCCAGGGCGAGGGTGATTTGCTCAAGTTCAAAACCCAATAACGGTGTGCTCATGCGGCCTCCTTGAATGTGCCTTGTAATTTGTCGGCTAGAAACTTCGGAACGGTGGAGAGTTTCTCCGCCCGCAACAGGTTGAGGAAGTGCTCGTCGCGCAGAAGCTTCGTAAATGCGGTGACGAGGATCAGCAGCTTGGCGTCGCAGAGCTTCGCCTTTTTGACCAGTGCCTTCTGACGCTGGCTTTCACGCCGGAAGGCGCTGACAAACCCGTCGGCACTTTTCTGGGACTTTGCCGCAGAGGAAACGATTTCGCGCTTTTTGCCTAAAATTTGTCTTTGTTCAATGAGCCGCTTCACGGCGCGGATGCCGTTTTGATTGAGCTGTTTGTTCTCGTACGCCTTGAGCAGTTCGCGTTGAGATTCCACGCCGTCGGCTTTGGCGATGTCTATGGCTACGCCAAGAGGGATGGTTCCACGGAGCGCCGCTTCGAGGAGCCTTTCCTCACCAGCCTTCTTGAGCGCCAAGAGGCCGCCGATGGTGGAATCGGCGATCCCCAGCTTTTTGCCGATGGCCACATTGCTGTAAGTCAGTGCCTTGAGGCGCTCGATCTCGCTGAGTAAATCCAGGGGGGAGGCAAAACGACGGGCGATGTTTTCCACCAAGCTCATGAGCAGCCGCTCCTCTTTGGGCAGGTCGGCCACGATGGCGGGAATTTCCAGGTGCCCAAGCGCCTTGAAGGCCTCGATCCGCCCTTGGCCGCACACCAGATCGTAAGGTGGCTCGCCTTCCTTGGCGTCCGAGCGCACGCTGACCTTGATCGGCTTTTTCAATCCCACGGTTCTGATGCTCTCGACCACCAGTTCAAACTTCCGCCGGTCGCGGTGGCGCGGGTTGAGGATGCGGATTTGATCGATGGGAATCTGAGCGATGGCTTCTTTCATATGAGGTCCTCCACGAAAACGCGCTCCGCCATGGCGAAGAAATACTCCAGCGTGTCGAAACGATAAGCGTCCAGGTAAATCCCGTTGGTTTCCGCGACCCGCAGATTTTCCCAGGTCATGTCGAGGGCGGGCAGCAAATAAAAGTCACGGATGTGCTCGTTGGCCGCGTCCATGCGCACGGCGATGGTCAGATCCGGCTTGAGACTTTCGTCGAGGCGGACCACCCAGCGCGACGAGCCAGCGGC
>CAZZWT010000320.1:0-3595 GCA_964657775.1 uncultured Candidatus Methylacidiphilales bacterium
CATATTATAAGTCTGCGCGCCCAGTTCCACCCGCGCCACGTCACGCACACGGACGACCGAGCCATCCGCATTCGCCCGCAAAATGATGTTGCCGAAATCAGCCTCGGTCACGAGCCGCCCCTGCGCCCGCACGGCGTAAGTAAACTCCTGCCCCGGCGGCACCGGCTCCGCGCCGATCTGTCCGGCGGGGTTCACCGTGTTCTGTTTCTGCACGGCGGAGATGATTTCCGAGACCGTGATGTTGCGCCGCGCCAGCACATCCGGGTTCACCCAGATGCGCATGGCGTACTGGCCCGCGCCGAAGACCGTGACGCTGGCGATGCCCTTGATGCGCGTCAGCGCGTCGTTGATATTGATGTTGGCATAGTTCGCCAGGAAGATGTTGTCGTAGGTGTGATTCGGCGAGTAGAGCGCGAAAAGCATCAGCGGCGCGGAGGTCGATTTCTGCACGGTCACGCCGGCATCGATCACCTGCGAGGGCAACTGCGAGGACGCCTGCGACTGCCGCATTTGCGCAAGGATCTGGTCGACGTTCGGATCGGTGGCGATGTCGAAATTCACCGTCAACGTCGATTGCCCGTTGTTGGCGTTGATCGAGTACATGTAATTCATGTTGTCGACGCCGCTCATCTGCTGCTCGATTGGCGTGGAGACCGCCTGCTCCACCGTCACCGCATCCGCGCCCACGTAGGTGGACTTCACCTGAATTTCCGGCGGCACGATGTTCGGGAATTGCGCGATCGGCAGGCCCAGCATCGAGACCAAACCCAGCAGGACCGTCACGATCGCGATGACAATGGCCACGATGGGCCGGTTGATGAAGAAGGAGGCCATGGCGCGTCCGGATCAGGGATTGACCGGCAGCGTGGCGGTCGGCGCGTGGGATGCCGGACTATTCGTCGATGGCGGTTGCTCCGTCGGCGGCTCGACGTAGGGCTTGGGCGTGACAAGACCGCCTGGCGTGCATTTCTGGAGGCCTTCCACCACCACGCGCTCGCCCGCCTGCAGGCCGTCGGTCACGATCCAATCCGAGCCGGCCATGTCGCCCAGCGTGACGTTGCGCACTTCCACCGTGTTGTCCGCCTTCACCACCATCACCTGGTTGATGCCCTGCAACTGCGACACGCACCGCTGCGGAATCAGAACCGCCTTGGTGATGTTCTGCGTGATCGCGCGCACCTTCACATACTGGCCCGGGCGCAGCACGCGATCCGGATTCGGGAAAAGCGCGTAGGCAGTGATCGCGCCGGTCGCCGTCTGGATTTGGCGATTGATATAACTGAATTTGCCCTTGAGCGGGTACGCCGTTCCATCCGCCAGGATCATCTCGATGCGCGCCTCCCGGTCCTCCATCGGGATGGCCGAGACCCGGGCGAGTTGCTCCGCGTTGTTGAGGTAAAATTGCTCCGGCAAGGTGAAATCGGCCTGGATCGGGTTGACGGTGGAGACCGTCGTCAGGGTCAGGCTCGGGCTGAGCAAATCGCCCACGCCGGGGATGGCGCGGCCCGCGACGCCCTCGATCGGCGATGTGATTTTCGTGTAGCCGAGGTTGATTTTCGCCGTATCGACGGAGGCCTGCGCCGCGTTGACCTCGGCCTGCGCGGAAAGATTATTCTGCACCTGCGTCTGGTATTCCTGCTGGCTGACCGCGCCGCTTTTGACCAGCTGGCTGTAGCGATCGAGGTCCTGTTTCGTCCGTATTTCCTGCGCCTGCTTGTTGGCCAGCGTCGCGTTGGCTTTGTCGAGATCGGCCTGGAACGGCTTCGGGTCGATCTCGAAAAGCAAGTCGCCCGCCTTCACCACGGAGCCCTCCTGATACGCCTGCTTGATCAGATAGCCGGAGACTTGGGAGTGAATCTGCGTATTGGTCGAGCCATCGAGCGTTGCAATCGCCTCGGAGAAGATCGGCACGTCCGCGACCGGTACGGTCATGACCAGAACTTCTGGCGGTGCGGGAGGAGCCGGCGGCTCGGATTTGCTACAGGCGGTCAGCAGCGACGCTGCAATCAAGGCGATGAAAACGAGCGGCAGGTAAATCAGCTTCATAATTTATTCCAGCGAGGTTTCGCCGAGGTTGGGCGAAGCACCGCTTCACCGCAAACCCAAATCTCGTCTATTGCCGCTAAAGGGCGAAACAGATCAAAGCTGAAAATGAAGCGGGCGCCGGATCGTGTCCTTCTACGCCATCTCCCAATCCGCAATCCGCAGTTGTACGCGGTTCCGGTAGTCGTCCCAATCGAGCGTCCCGGCCAGGCGCGCGGGGGCCTTGGACCAATCATGTTGCGCGAGGCCGAAGCCGACCGCCTCGATTTCGCCGCGCTCGCCGCGGACAAAGAGCTTGACGTGATTCTTGCCGAAGAGCTGCGCGGGCCGCGTGTAGGTGATCGTCTCGAAAAGAAAAACGGGCTCGGGATTCATCCGGCCAAAGGGCGCGAGTTCCTCGAATTTGCGGAAGAGCTGGTCGCTCACTTCCGGCAGCGAGAGCGCGCCCGACAGCGCCAGTGTGGACTGGAAAACATCGTCGCCCGCCTGGCCGCGCACGTGGCGGGTGAACATTTCGCGGAACGCCTCCACTTTTTCCGCGCGGATATTCAGCCCGGCGGCCATGTCGTGACCACCGTAGAGCTCCAGCACGCCCGCGCTCGCCTCCAGCGCCTTCACCAGCGAAATGCCGTCGATGCTGCGGCCGCTCCCCTTCCCCATGCCCTCTTCGTTGAGGCCGATGACCACGGTGGGGCGATGGTACCGCTTCTGCAGGCGCGACGCGACGATGCCGATGACGCCCCAGTGCCAGCCCTGGCCCGAAAGGACGATGCCCCAGTCGCGCGCGGGGTCGAAGCTCTCGTTGAGTTGCGCCTCGGCCTGGAGGAACGTGTTCATTTCGACGGTCTGCCGCTCGCGGTTGTTGCGGTTGAGTTCCGACGCGATCGCCATGGCCTCGCCCTGGTCGTCGGTCTGGAGCAGGCGGAGCGACTGCATCGCATCGCCGAGCCGGCCGCTGGCGTTCAAGCGCGGCCCGAGCCGGAAGCCGACATCCTGCGCCGTGACCGGGAAGCTGACCTGGCTCACTTCAATCAGTGCGCGCAGGCCGGGCCAGAGCGTGTGCTCGAGCTGCCGCAAGCCGCGCCGCACCAGCACGCGGTTCTCGTCCACCAGCGGCACGATGTCGGCCACGGTGCCGACGGCGACGAAATCGAGATACTCCTTGAGGTCGATGCGATTCCCCTCACCCGCGAGCTTAAGCAAGCCGTGGCAGACCTTGAAGACGAGGCCGACGCTGGCGAAATAATCGAGCTTCAGTTCGAGATCGCGCTGCGGATTGACCAGCGCATGCGCGGCGGGTAATTCGGGCGGCAGCGCGTGGTGATCGATGATGACCACATCGATGCCGCGTGCGCGCAGCCACGCGACCTGCTTCACCGCCGTCGTGCCGCAATCGACCGCGATAAGGACGGCCGGCTTGTGCAGCTCGACGCAACGCTCGACGCCATCCTGGCTGAGGCCGTAACCCTCCTCCATGCGCAGCGGGAGGAAAGTTTCCACATCGGCGCCGAGCCGTTTCAGGATGCGCCACATTAACGCGCTGGAGGTGATG